>JACDDJ010000042.1:0-10312 GCA_013817065.1 Acidobacteriota bacterium | reverse complement strand
CGCCAGGACGCCGTGAGCTGGTGGTCATTTCAGACTTTCGGCTTGGCTCCATCGACGAATCTCTCGTCCGCGGTGTTCCGGCGCCGATCGGCGTTCGATTGATACCGGTACGGGCAGAAGGAGAAGCGATCCGCGAGATCATTGCCGGCGAATCGCTGGGTCCAGAGGTTCTGTTCGGCAGGCGAGTGCGGATCGATGCCGCGACGACGACAGCCACGTTCAGCAGAGGCCCCACGTCCATCGAGGGGCTAACGCTCCTGGTCTCCCCGGAAGATCAAGCGGATGCCGCAAGCCTGCTGAGAGTTGCTGCGCGCGCCGGAGTTCACGCACCCTCATCCACCCAGCCGATCATCGTCCGGTTTGCGGGGGGCCGGTGGCCGAGCCAACACCAGGAACAGACCACGCCGCAAGGCTGGGCCCCGTCCGCGGCGCTTCGTCTTCTCCGACATGCCGACCAGGCTGGTCTGCCGGTGACCGCCGCTATCGGCGAGGACGGTGCGCTGGTCGTAGACGTGAACGCGCGTCCGGGAACGGTAGTGGCGGCCGAAGCGCTGAGGGCCATTCTCGACGCCCGGCCAGATCCCGAGCGGCTGTCAGGCGAGGAGATCGCGCACATTCCAAGGGAGAGACTCGAGGCGTTTGGCCGTCCTTCTCCGCCAGCCGATACCGCGGCCTGGCAGCGCTCCGATGAATCAGACGGACGATGGTTCTGGCTGGGGGCACTCGCCCTCCTTGGCGTCGAGGCCTGGATTCGGCGCGGACGTTCGGCAGCGCTGGCAATCTCTGAGGTGGATGCGCATGCCGCCTGAACGGTCGCCTCGCGAGCAGGTCCTCAGTTTCATCCACGCGGTGGGCCGCCGCCGCTTGCTTGTTCACGTCGCGAGCGCGCTCGCGCTGGCCGCCGCCACAGGGCTGATCCTGGGATTGCTGGCGTCCGTACCACAACTGCATCGGCTTGCTGGCTACCGTATCCCTGCGTCGCTCTTGGTCGGCGCTCTCGTGCTCTGGCGCGTGCACCGTTATCGAAGCCGGCATGCGACGGCAGGTGCGATCGAACGGTCCATTGCTGCGTGCCGCAACCTGGTTATCACCGCAGAGGAACTCGATCGGCATCCTGCCCGAGCTTCGTCCGCTGTCACCAGCAGGGTGTTCGTTGCGGCCCAGGCCGCGCTCGAAAAGGCACGCGTCGGTGATGTCGTACCTGCCTACTGGATCGCGACTCCGCTGGTCGTAACCCTCGCGGCGAGCGTCCTCTGGGCACCCGCAACCCAGCGCGCCGTTCAGGACGCCGCCGCGAGAGTCGCGGAAGGGCTCCCACCTATCACGACAGCGCCTGTTCGCGTTCGAATTGAACCGCCCGCCTACACCGGCCGGCAGGCGACGACGCTCGATTCGCCGACCCGCATCGAGGCGCTCGAGGGCAGTCGGATCAGTTTCCTCCTGAGGGAAGGTGGACGAGTGCGCTTCGGGAACGTGCCGCTTCAATCGCCGATGGTGGCCCGTGAGAGCGGCTACTTCGCGGTGGAGAGCGAAGAATCGACGGGGCAGCAAGGACGGCTGCTGATCCCGCTCAACGTCATACGCGATCAAGTTCCGACGGTAAGGATCGACGCGCCTGGCAGGGACCTGTATTTCGCACGCGGCGACCGAACCGTGCCGGTCACCATTCATGCGGCGGACGACCTGTCGCTCGCGAAGGTGGAGTTGCGCTACACCAAGGTGTCAGGCACGGGAGAGCAGTTCGAGTTTGAGGAAGGTGCGCTGCCCGTACGGCTGCAGCGAACCTCCGCGCGTGAGTGGCAGGCTTCAGGAGAGCTGGCGCTGGGTGCACTTCGACTCGGGCCCGGAGACTCACTCGTCTATCGCGCTGTCGCGCAGGACGGCCGCGCCGGGTCCGCCGGACTCGCCACCTCGGATACTTACTTCGTCGAGATCGCAGGGCCGGGGCAGGTGGCACTCGATGGCGTCGACATGCCGCCCGAACTCGAGCGGTATGCGATGTCGCAGCAGATGATCGTGCTGAAGCTCGAACGGCTCCGCCCCAGGATCGCGACGCTCAGTCGGGAAGCGCTCGAGGAAGAGACCGCCGGCATCGCGGCAGAGCAGCGTACCGTCCGCGCCAACTTCGTATTCCTGCTCGGCGGTCACGTCGAGGACGAAGAAGTCGAAGCAGAGCATTCGCACGAGATCCAGGAGGGCCGCCTCGAGAACACGGCCCGAAAGGACATCAACGCCGCCATCAGCCAGATGACCCGCGTCGAGCAAGGGCTGGCCGCGCTCAACGTGCCTGGCGCGCTTCCTCCCGCACGCGCTGCAGTGGAGGCGCTCCAGCGTGCGTTTGGCAAGAGCCGCTACCTGCTGCGGTCGCTCGCGGTGCGCAGCCGTCTCGATCCATCACGTCGCCTCACGGGGAATCTCGCAGACGCAGGAAATTGGCAGCGGATCCAACCGCAGGCCGAGGACCGCCCCGGTGAAGCCGCGCGGCACCTGATGGACCGACTCCTCGACGCCGCCGCCACGCTGCGTGCTGGAGGGCAGCTCCCGCACGGACATCTGCATTCGCTGGCGGAGTCGGCGCTGTCGATCGATCCCGCGGCGCCGGTCTGGCAGGAGGTCGCGGGACTTCTTCTGAAGTCGGACGGGATGCGCTCCTTGGAGGAGGCGAGCGCCAGGGTCGCTCCCGAGGCGCGACGCGGCGCGCTGCCCCGGACACGCCTCGCGGCGCCACCCTCCTCGATCGGCCGCGCCTTCGAGGCCGAGGGTCGGCGATGAAGATCGTCCTGCGCGCACTTGCCATTGCGATCGCGCTGGCAGCAGCGGTCGATCCGGCGCTCGCCCGCCGGGTGACGGTGCCACTGCCAGTCGACGTTCTCCTGCCGCCCGCTTCGGACCCGCTCTTCGATCGCGCCGTAGAGGTGCGCGCGCAGCTCGTGGCGGCGCTTGGCGATCGCATCGACATCGACGGACGCGAGGCGCCCCAGGCGTTCGTCGCGCTCGGCCGCACGACCCTGCGGGCAGGCGTACCCGCTCCTGTCTTCGCCATGCCACTCGAGGAAGCGCCCGCGGTGGTGATCGCGCGTGTCACCGCGCCGTCGACGATTCTCGGCCAGACTGCGCCCATCACCGCGACGGTGCGCGCCTTTGGCCTGGTCGGACAGACCACCACCATCGCGCTGCTCCGCGATGGCACGAAGATCGAGTCCATCGAGCACCGATGGACGTCTGACGACGAGACGTTTGTGGCATCGCAAGCTTTCGTGCCCGCCACGCCGGGAACGCAGGGCGTTCGCATCACAGCGACGACTGATGGCGTCGCGCGGACGACGAGCGCTGATGTAGCGGTCCCGGTGCGGGAGCACCAGTTGCGAGTGCTCGCCTACGAGGCGCGGCCATCCTGGCCGCTGGCCTTCGTTCGCCGGAGCCTTGAAGCGGAGCCGGTCTTCGACGTCACGACGACGTCGCGCACCACGAGCCGGTCCGCTACCACGTCACCCACCGCACCGGCGTCGTTGGTAACGCTGCAGATGGATCGCTTCGATGCCGTCCTCGTCGGGGCGCCAGAGACGCTCACCGCCGCTGAGATCCGAGCCCTGGACACGTTCGTCACCAGGCGCGGGGGCACGCTCGTGCTGCTGCCGGACCGTCGACTGCCTGAGAACGTCATCCGCGCATTCGGCTTGCCCGAGTTCGAGGAAGTCATTCTCGAACGTTCACTGACCACCGCCGGTCCGGGCCCAACGATCCGCACCTCGGAGCTGCTGCTTGCTGCCGACGGAGCGCGGCTCGAACCGCTCGGCGCCGTGCGGCACGCGGCCAACGATCGCGTCGTCGTTGGGAGCCTCGTCCGCGGAGCTGGACGGATCATCGTCTCCGGCGCCATGGACGCCTGGCGCTATCGAGCCGATCCCGAGGTGACGTTCGACAATTTCTGGCGGGGCCTGATCGCAGATGCGGCCGCGGCGGCGCCGCCGCCTGTCGTCGTCAAGGTCGAGCCGTCCATCGCCCGAGCCGGCGACGAGTTGATTGTGTCGGTGACGCTGCGACCGACCGAGTTCGATGTCGATAATGAGTCGATCAGTCTGCCGGCCGTCAAGGCCGCCCTGAATTCGGCGCGCGGAGGGAGCGAAGTGATCCGTCTGTGGCCCGACGTCGTGCCCGGCACATTCGAAGGACGCACCCGCGCACCGCGAGCGGGCACGTACACGGTGTCGACCAGCATCGCGGGCGGGTCAGCGGACGCGCCACTTCTTGTTGCCGACGATGTGATCCACGCCGCATCGAGATCGTCCCGTGCGGCAGCATTCGCAGCCGCCGCGACTGGCGGGGCAGTCGTCACGAACCTCGACGACCTTGCCGGTCGGCTCGAGAGCTTGGAGCCGAACTCGGTGGAGCAGTTGACCCGGCCAATGCGGTCGCCGTGGTGGATCCTCCCGTTCACGATCCTGCTCTGCGCCGAGTGGGCGCTGCGACGCAAGGGAGGCGCACGATGATCGACAGCTACCTTGCGTACCTCCGGGACGTGCGCAGGATGTCAGCGAACACGCTCGAGAGCTACGCGCGGGATCTCACTCATCTCGCCGCCTTCGCCGAGAAGCGGGGAGTGGCGGTGGAAGCGCTCGATCGTCGTGATCTCGAAGGGTTCGTGCGCGGCCGGATGGCTTCCGGGCTGGCGCCGCGGTCCGTCGCCCGCAGTGTTGCCTGCGTCCGGGGTCTCTACAAGTTCATCGCGGTCGAACGCAAGCTGCCGGCGAATCCCGCCGACGATCTTCGCTCACCGCGTGCGTGGCCGGCACTGCCGAAGTTCCTCAGCCTCGAAGAGGTGGACCTGTTGCTCGAGCAGCCGGATCCGGCGACGCCGAGGGGACTTCGGGATAAGGCATTGATCGAACTGCTCTATGCCACCGGGCTTCGCGTCAGCGAGTTGATCAGCCTGCGCGCCGGAGATCTGAATCTCGAGGAAGGTTACCTCACCTGCGTCGGCAAGGGCGACAAGCAGCGGATGGTGCCGCTCGGTCAGAACGCGGCCGAGTGGGTGAGACGGTACATGCGGGACGGACGCACACCGCTCTTGAAGAAGCGCACCTCGCCGTGGCTGTTCGTCAACGCACGGGACGGCGGCCCCTTGTCGCGAGTGGGCTTCTGGAAAGTACTCAAGGCTTACGGCAAGTCCGCAGGCCTGTCGCGAGAACTGAGCCCGCACGTGTTGCGCCACTCCTTTGCCACGCACCTGCTCGAGCGCGGTGCCGACTTGAGAATGATCCAGGTGATGCTCGGACACGCGGACCTGTCCACTACGCAGATCTACACGCACGTTCTCGAGGCCAGGCTGCGGGCTGTCTACGACAAGTTCCACCCGCGCGACTAGGCCACGTCGGTGATCTCGACGGCCGTCACGGTCGTCTCCGTTTCGACGGTCCGTTCGACTTCGATTGAACAATCGGTGAGGAGCGCCGCCAGCGCACCGATCGCGGCCGCCATTGGCGCCAGCACCGCGCCAATCACGCCAACCGTGACGGGGAACTCCGCAACCGTCTTGCCGTGCTGCTTCACGACAACGCGGCGCACATTGCCTTCGGCAACGAGCCGTCTGATCTCCGCGACCGCCTGATCCGTGGTGCCTTCGACCTTCGGCCAGAACGTTCTCATGCTGTAGAGGACGGCAACCGGGGCGCGGGGGTTCCGCAGTGACGTCGGGACGGCGAATCCGGTAGACTTGAAGGGTTTTGTTACTGCCAAAGGAGTTGCATGAGCCGTAAGGGCCGCTATCTTTTCACGTCGGAGTCGGTGACCGAGGGGCATCCCGACAAGATCGCCGACCAGATTTCCGATTCCATCCTCGATGCGATCCTCGCTCAGGATCCTGTCAGCCGTGTCGCGTGCGAAACGCTCGTCACCACGGGCCTCGCGATCGTGGCGGGTGAAATCACCACCAGCGCGTACGTTGACTTCCAGGACGTCGTCCGCGCCACCATCAACGAGATCGGCTACAACCGCGGGAAGTATGGCTTCGACGCCGAAACCTGCGCCGTGCTCTCGTCGATCCACAGCCAGTCGCCTGACATCGCGATGGGTGTGGACACCGGCGGCGCCGGTGACCAGGGCCTGATGTTCGGCTACGCCTGCACCGAGACCGAAGAGTTGATGCCGATGCCGATCATGCTGGCGCACAAGCTGGTGCGCGGTCTGTCGGAGGCGCGTCGCACCGGCGGGCTCGATTACCTTCGGCCGGACGGCAAGTCCCAGGTCAGCATCGAGTACGACGGTCCGAAGCCGATTCGCGTCGACACCGTGGTCGTCTCCACCCAGCACAGCTCGACGGTGTCGAACGAAACGCTGCGCGAGGACATCACGGACCGGATCGTCCACAAGGTGATCCCGGCCGAGATGATGGACAGCAAGACCCGCATCCTCATCAACCCGACTGGGCGCTTCGTGGTCGGCGGGCCCCACGGCGATGCCGGCGTCACCGGACGCAAGATCATCGTCGACACCTATGGCGGCGCGGCGCCACACGGCGGCGGCGCATTTTCGGGGAAGGATCCGACGAAGGTGGACCGCTCGGCCTGCTACATGGCGCGCTACGTGGCGAAGAACATTGTCGCCGCCGGCCTTGCGGATCGGGCGACCGTCCAGCTTGCCTATGCCATTGGCGTGGCCGAACCGGTGTCGGTCCTGATCGACACCGACAACAGCGGTCACATCCCTGACGAGAAGATCAGCGACATTGTGAGGGCGAACTTCAATCTCACGCCGCGCGGGATCATCGAGACGCTCGACCTGCGGCGTCCGATTTATAAGAAGACCGCGGCATTCGGGCACTTCGGGCGCACCGAGCCGGAGTTCACCTGGGAACGTACCGACAAGGCCAACGCGCTCCGCGCCGCGGCGGGACGGTAGCACGGTCTCGGACCATGATCGGCCTCGCCTGAGACTCTCCGGCGAATGTTGAAGAAGATCGTCATAGCGACGGCGGCCATATCGGCCGCCGTCGTTCTGTTTCTGCTCGCAACCCTTCCTGAATCATCGGTCGGCATCCCTGCGCCAGGCGTTGACGCGGAGCTCGTGCGCCGCACGGTCCGCGGCGCCTATCACGTCCACACCACCACGTCCGACGGTTCCGGGGACCGAGCGGCGGTAGCGGCAGCTGCCGCGCGGGCCGGTCTGCAGTTTGTCATCTTCACCGACCATGGGGACGGCAGCCGTCCGAACCCACCACCCGAGTATGTCCAAGGCGTCCTGTGCCTTGACGGGGTCGAGGTCAGCACCAACGGTGGCCATTACGTCGCGATCGACATGCCGGCGGCGCCGTATCCGCTCGGCGGCGACGCCGCGGCAGTGGTTGAAGATGTCGCTCGGCTCGGCGGTTTCGGCATCGCGGCACACCCGCATCACCCTCGTCCTGAGCTTGCCTGGTCCGACTGGTCTGCTCCGATCCAGGGGATCGAGTGGATCAACCTCGACTCCGAGTGGCGTGATGAAGGAACGCTTCGACTGGTCCGTCTGCCGCTTGACTACTTAGTGCGCCCGGCCGCCGCGATCGCGTCGCTTCTGGATCGGCCCGTCGCAACGCTGAGGCAGTGGGATGCTCTGGAGCGGTCGGGATCGATCACCGCGCTTGCAGCTGCGGATGCCCATGGCGCGGGACGGCGGAACGGAGAGGGGCGCGCGGCAAAGCTCGGCGTCGGTCCGAGTTACGAATCGAGCTTCCGGACGCTGTCAAACACCGTGCTGGTGGAGCGCCCCCTTGACGGGACCGCGTCCTCTGATGCGCGGCTCGTATTCGACGCGATTCGGCAGGGGAGTGTGTACTCGACGATCGACGCGATCGCCACCGGCGTTTTCCTGCGAAGGCGCTTGGATGACGGAGTCTTCGAACTGGCGTCACCGTTGCCGAATGGGGGACGTCTGGATCCGGTCGAGAACGACGGACGCAGCCGCCTGGAGATCCGGCTCGGCCGCGCGCCGGGAAGTCCGCCCGTTCCCTGGGTGGTCAGCAACTGGTCAGGTCCGCGCCGGCTTCCGCAGCCTCCGTCGCCTCCGGATCTCGTCGAGGCGGTACCTGTACCCCTGAGTTCGCAATGGCGGGTCGAGAAGGATCCGGGTTCCTCCGCCCAGGTATCAGCAAAAGATGGAAGCATGTCCTTCAACTATGTGCTCGCCGATGGTCGAAGTAGTCAGTTCGTCGCGGCCGCCGCTGATCTGGCAGCGGGCCATGCGCCCTTCACGCGGTTGTTGTTTGAAGCCTCCGCCGACCGTCCGATGCGTGTCTCGGTGCAGCTGCGCTTTGCGGACGGCGCGCGATGGGTGAAGTCGGTCTATCTCGATCGAGTCGAGCGACAGGCGGCGATCCGGGTTCAGGACATGACTTCTGCTGACCGGTCCGGTGCCGTCATGCCAGCTGCCTCGACCGCTGTATCGGTTCTGTTTGTCGTGGACCTGGTGAATGCCAGGCCGGCTGACTCGGGCAGCTTCACCATCCGAGAACTGAGTCGACGCCGGTAGATCAGGAAGTCACGGCTCGCCGAACGGGATCAGGAGTGAGAGCCTTTGGATTTAGGCGCGATCTCATGCAGCGCCGCGATCAGGTCGCTCGCCAGCAGTCCGTGCTTGAACCCTTCCCTCAGCATCCGCTCGGCGATCCGACGGGCCGCCACGGCGGTCCTCTGGCGGTTCTCTTTCGGAGTAGGGGAGACGAACGTCCCCAGCCCCCGCTTGATGTAGACCGTCCCCTCCTGCGCCAACGTCCGGTAGGCGTGCTGGACGGTGTTGATGTTGATCTTCAAATCCTTCGCGAGCGTGGAAGCGGCCGGCAGAGCCTCGTCCGGGCGCATCACGCCGACGGCGACGCAGCGTTCGATTTCCTCGACGATCTGGCGGTAAACGGGGCGCTGGTCGGCCGGATCCAGTTCCATTAGCAACATGCCCGAGGATACCACTAGTTAACTAGCCATCTAGGTATCTATTGGTAGTTGGGCATTGGAAGTTGCAGGTCGGAGGGTTGGAAGTTGGAGGTTGGGGGTTGGAAGCTGCGCGCGCCCAGGCGCGCGCTCAGGTCTTTGTGTTGAGCAGCAGGTAGATTGCAGCGCCCGCAACGATGATGTTGGCGCTCCAGCCGGCGAGAAACGGAGGCAGCAAGCCGGCGCCACCGATGGCCAGGAAGACGTGGAGAACAACCCAGTAGGCGAGGGCGAGGACAATCCCGATCCCAATGCCGTAGAGCGCGCCGCGACGGCCGGTCGTTACTCCAAACGGGATCGCCAGCAGCGACATCACGACGGTGACGAAGGGAAACGCCAGCTTCCGCTGAAGTTCGACGGCGAGCGGGACGACGTTGACGCCGCTGTCGGAGAGCTCGGCGATGTGGGCCCGCAACTCGGGGACCGTCATGAGCTCGGCGATCGGGGCACTCGTGCCGAAGTACTCGGGGCCTTCGAGAGCGAGCGCGCGCGACTCGAACGCGTCGAACCGTGGCGCCCCCGAGCTGTAATCCCGGGCCCATCCATTCGTTCCGGTCCAGACCTGCCGCCGATGCTGGACGGTGATGGCGTGCGTGATGCTATCGAGCCGCCACGTGTCGGCCGCTGGCTTGTAAATCGACAGGTTGGTCAGGGTCTGGCGCGGCGAATCATAGAAGCCGTAATGATAGATGCTGCCGTCCCTGGCGATGATCCAGCGCCGGTTCAGGGGATTGAGGTTCTGCTGCGGGAGGTCCCGGATCTCGCGATCTGTTGCCTCGGCCTTCCGGTTGGCATCCGCCAGGATCCTCTGCTCGAGGCCAAAGAGAATCGCGCTCCCGACCAGGGACATCGCGAGGATCGGCATCGACACCCGGTAAAGGCTGATCCCGCACGCCTTCATGACCGTGAGCTCGCTCGAACGCGCGAGCATGCCGAAGGTAATCAGCGCGCTCAAGAGCACCGCCAGCGGCACCACGTAATAAACAAACTGCGGCGTCATGTAGAGCAGGTACTGCAGCAGCAAGCCGACGCTCGCGTCTCCCTTGAAAACCTTCTCCGACTTATCGAGGAACGTGGAGATATGAAAGAGTCCGAGGAGCCCAAGGAAGGAAAGTCCGGCCAGCCGCAGGTACAGAATGGCGATGTAGCGGTCGAGCAGACCCGGCCCCGGCAGCCGCAGCCTCGGCAACCGGACGACGACGACCACATTCTTGCGACCTGCGCCAGCAGGCCCTGTCGCGCCCGCGTGGCGCGGCGGAGTGCTCGTTGATCTCCATCCGGCCGGAAGGCGGGGAAGAGTCACCGGCAGCGACACCGGGAATCCCCGGTGCGCGAACCGGTCCCTCCAGACGAGA
>JACDDJ010000041.1 GCA_013817065.1 Acidobacteriota bacterium | reverse complement strand
GACGACCTGGCCCGCCGCGGTGAACAACTGGAGGCCGCGCAGTGGAGTCGCTTCCACCCGCAACACCACTTTGCCGGCGTCATCCACGACTTCAAACGGTGCCTTGACGCGTGATGATCGCTGTTCGAGAGCGGTCACTCTCTGCAGAAGGCTGAGGATCTGCTCGTCGGGCGTTCCGGGCATACGTGCAGGTGTCTGCGCGCCCAGCGTCCAGGATCCTGCGATGCTCACGACGGAGGCCATGAACAACGCCGCGCATGCGTCGCGCCAGCGCCGTTGAGGAGCATTCCGCACTCTATGGATCTCACGAGTCGCCGCTGCAAGATCTGCTTCGAGCCGCTCGATCTTCATGCACAAATTCTGGGACGAGATTTCCATGGCTGCCTCCTTCGGACGACTTCTGTCTCACCACACACCGGAGCGATTTCTACTCTCCAGGCTGGCGCACCAGCTCGACCCGCCGATTGCGCGCGCGGCCTTCGAGGGTGTCGTTGGTCTCTTTTGGCCGTGACGCGCCGAATCCTGCAGGAGTCAGACGGTCGGCCGCGACGTGATGTCCACCGACGAGCGCTTGGCGAACGGCGGCCGCCCGGCGCGCCGACAGATCCTGATTCGAAGCGGCGCCGCCAATGTTGTCGGTGTGCCCCTCGACGCTCAGTTTCCACGCAGGGTTCTTCGCCATGAGTCGGCGATTTCCTTCAGCACCGGCTCAGACTCGGGTGTGATCGTCGCCTTTGCGAAGTCGAAGTAGATTCCGTACACCTCGGCGCGACCGGTCGTGCTCAACTTCTCTTCGATGCGGTTGGATGTGGTTCTGCTCGGATAGGAGATCCTGATGATTCGCTTACCGGTGTCGCCGAGGCTCCAGAGCAGCACCATGGGCATCGCCGGATCGTCCAAAATGTACACGTCGAACGTTTCGTCTCCGAGCTTCCCGCGCGCGTGCACCGTGGGGAGATCGACGCGGCTGTCGTTGACCAACATCGACACGGGGACCGGTTGTGGCTCGACCCGGCTGAGCGTCCCCTCGACCGCCCCCCCCTGCCCGAGATGGCGGCGATACTGCCAAGCGCCTCGGCGTTTGCGCCGAGAATCCCCTCGAGCAGGCCGCCCAGGGGGTCGGCCGCGATGGATGCCTTGAGAGACGTCTGCCCATTGCCCTTCAGTTCGCTGAGCATGTCCGCCGACAGGGTTACTCCGGTCGTTCCGGATAGATCGCCGGATCCCCTTCCTTGTAGCGCGGACGCCATTCGTGCGCGTGCGCCAGATCCTCGGTCCTGACCTTCCGGTTCACGGTAAACCGCCGGCCATCGACGTCCCCGGACACCGTGTAACCGAACGAGGCGGCTGATACGGTGTCGATCTTGATGATCGATTCGTAGTCCCCTTTGCTGGGTTCATGAACGGCGCCCACGACCACAAGGCCGACCACGAGTGGGACCTTCGGCGCCGGCGGTGTCACGCCTCGGGCTTGCGCGGTCAACGGAGACGGCGTCCAGATGACGCCGGCAACCAGCACGGAGACGATGAGGCGAAACGTGTACATGGGTATCTCCCTGACCAGGCTTCGCGCTCGACGGCCGTCGAGCGATCACAATCGGCCGAGCGCGAGGGCCGCGAGCGCCTTCTCGGCTTGCAGCGCCCTGGTGGCGATACGAAGATTCTGCCTGTCCCCCAGGCTGACGCTGATGAGCAGACCCGTCTGCCCTTTTCGGATCATCTGACCCTTGGCGGCGAAGGCTTCATCGCCGATGCCGTTCACATTCTGGTAGTCTGTTGAGCCGGATTGGGAGGCGAGCTCTTTCCGGTACTTGCCGAACAGGACCTGGGAATCGCTCCCCAGCTCGTATCGAGCGACTATCACGCCCGATCCGTAGAAGCAGGACTGCATCTTGATCACGACCCCCTCCCCCTGGAGCGGAAAGTCCTGGGTCTTGTCTGCTCCGGCCGGCACCGGCGCACCGAAGGCCGTCGCGGCTTCCTGACGGGTGATCAGCCCGCACGCCCCTGCTGCGGCGGCCGCATCGTAGGAGCCTTGTACAGCTCCGGTCAAGCACAGAACGAGAGCGGCGGGACCAAAGAATCTGAGATGGCGTTTCATCGTGCGGGCCTCCTTCGGTTTCGTGACTGCGCCGGTCTTGTGGCCGGGCGCATACGTCCCTTCAAGATAAGTCGGAAGGCCTGGCTGTGCCAGAATTCTTCGACGGATGCGGCCAGTCCCGCAGGGGTTTGCTACCTGAGACTTCGCGCGAGCCTTCGGGCCGCGCGGTTCAGCCGGTCATCGAAGCTCGAAAACTCTGCACCCTCGAGGCCGCGCAGCGTTTCGGCGAAGGACGCGAGGTGGATGCTGTCGAACCCGCGTATCTGGTAGCGCTCGGCGAGGTCACCCGCTTCGCGACAGAGAGCTGAGCTCGCGGGAATTGGCGCGAACCGCCGCCACTCCGCTTCGAAATCCCGTATTGCCGTGGCGAACTCCGTGCCACTGAGCGAGCGATCGCGCCGACGTCATTTTGCCTCAAGCTGCCCGTGACGCATGAATCGATAGCACAATGGACGTATGGAAACCGTCCTGACGATAGGCGCTTTCGTGATCGTCTACACCGTGCTGCAGTCGTGGCTGCTGCCGAAGCTAGGCGTGCCGACGTGAGCGGTGCCGAAGCCGCGCCGGTCGGCGCCTGATGACAAACAGCCCTGAAAGCACCGCCAGGCAGTTTCAAGCACGCGGGCGCCGTCGACCTTGCGGATGACGGCTGGTCGGTCGTTCGCCACCGTGGTTCACACCGGCAGTTCAAACAGCAAGACGGGCCTCGTGACGGTTGCAGGCAAACCAGGCGACGAACTGGCCCCGGGGAACCTGAACTGCATCCTCAACCATGCTGGATGAAGCCATGGAATATCTAATCGTGGTCGAACAGACCCGCACCGGCTTCTCGGCGTACTCGCGCACGGATTCCTATCCGATCTAGCCTCCGTACACTTCCTGGAGATAATCTCGCCAGAAGGCCGGAGCAATGACCATCTACCTGCTCGTCCGCGAGGATCAGAATCAGCACGACTTCGTCGACACGGGCGTCATAGGCGCCTTCCAGAAGAAAGAGGATGCCGAGGCACGCTAGCGGGATGAGGTTCGAATTGAGCGCGAGAGCGGCACTCGAGTTGAGAGTCACGCAGGCTGCCCGCTAAACGACTGGGACGTCGCGCTCCGGGTGGAGGAGCACGCGCTGATCTGATTTTTTCGCAAAGTCTTAGGCGTTTTCGGGGGGGCGTTCGCCGTGCGCAGGCTTGGCCCGCGAGTTGAAGTTGACCGACGCGGGTGCCTGCGTCCGCGTCAAGTGGCGCGTGACGCTACTCAAGAATCCGCGCACTAATCAGCCGACCATCTACACGTGGAGGGCAGTCTGAATCGCACGCGCCCGTGGCCGGCACCGGCGAATCGTACATGGCACGCCAGAATTCCCCGACGCGGCGGCGCGGTTGATCGAGGTGCGTCAAGGCCAGCTCTGCGCTCGCGGGAGTTCTGCTTTTGCCGCTGAGCCGGTGGCTGGGCCTATACTGGCACGGCAGGTATGACCGGTCGCGCCTGGGCACGTTGCCGGGCTGGCGCGATCGGGGGGATCCGGCCGCTCGTTCCATTTATGAAGGACAACCCGCCACTCAGAGCAGCGACCGACATCAAGCCCGATAACTGGCCGGGCGTCAGCCGCCTGTTCTTCGCGGCGGCCAGCCTCGGTGGGAGCGCACGCGACGCGTATCTCGACCAAGCCTGCCATCACGATCCGGCGCTGCGGGCCGCGGTGGAATCGCTGCTGAGGGCGCACGACGAAGCGGGATCGTTCGGCGACGAGTTCGCCTTCTCACTGCCAGAGTCTGTCAAGCGGCTTGCGCCTGGCAGCCAGTTGGGGCCGTTCCGTATCGAGTCGTTGCTCGGTGTGGGCGGTATGGGGGAAGTCTATCGCGCGCACGACACGAAGCTCCAGCGCGCCGTCGCCATCAAGGTTCTGCCCGACTCCTTCGCCAACGACCCGGACCGGCGCTCCCGCTTCGAGGGAGAGGCGCGGGCGCTCGCCGCTCTGAATCACCCGCACATCGGCGCGATCTATGGACTGGAGGAGACCGCAGACGTCGCTGCGCTCGTGCTCGAGCTCGTGGACGGCGTGACGCTGGCCGAACGACTTGCCACCGGTCCGCTGGCGCACGATGAGATCGTCCGGATCGCCCGACAGTTGGCTCAAGGCCTGGAAGCGGCACACGATCGCGGCATCCTTCATCGTGATCTCAAGCCCGCCAACATCAAGATCACGCCTGACGGGAACGTGAAGATCCTCGACTTCGGGCTGGCGAAACTCGACGCATCCCAGGTTCATGCTCCGTCGACAGGCTCCGCGACAGGCCCACGCCATGCCACGCAGGTCGGAGTCATCGTTGGAACTGCGGGCTACATGAGTCCTGAACAGGCGCGAGGGCAGCCCGTCGACAAGCGCACCGACATCTGGGCGTTCGGCTGCGTGCTGTTCACGATGTGCGCTCGCCAGCCGCCGTTCGAGGACGTCTCGGGAAGCGACACGCTGGCCGCAGTGATGGAACGTGACCCCGAGTGGTCGCTGCTGCCGTGGAGCACGCCCCGGTATCTGGATCGTCTTCTCCGACGCTGCCTGACCAGGGATCCAAAGCTGCGGCTGCGCGACATCGGCGAGGCGCGCATTGCACTCGAGCTCGGGGAGGATGCTGACGCTTCTCATGCGCCGGCGCGACAGCCGAGACGTCTGGCGTCGAGTGTCGCGATCGCCAGTCTGCTTGCTCTGACGGCACTGTTGGCCGTTGCCCTCTACCGTCCGGCGCCTTCGCCGCCGATCCCGCCCGCCATGCCCGTAAATTTCAGCGTGTTTCCTCCGGCGGGTGGTCTGTTCAACTTCCACCCGGGGCAAACGTTCTTCGCGCTATCCCCCGACGGATCGCGGCTGGCGTTTCTTGCGTCGACCGAATCCGTGCCGCTTCTCGTTTCGGGCGAAAGCCGCATCTGGCTTCGTGAGATGGGGGACGTCGAGGCGCGGCCGTTAGCTGGAACTGATGGCGCCACGTCGCCGTTCTGGTCGCCCGACAGCCGTTCGCTGGCTTTCTTTGCGGACGGCAAGTTGAAGCGCATCGACCTCCCCGACGGCCCCGCTGTGCCAATCTGCGAGTTGCAATTCGGATCGATGCAGGGGACCTGGGGCGCCGACGATGTGATTCTCATCGGCCACACCCACGGGACGGGGATCTACGCCGTGCCGGCCGCAGGTGGCACCACGCAAGAGATTCTCACCCCGAATCGGTCGAAGGGTGAGGTGCGCGTGCTGTGGCCGTGGTTCCTCCCCGACGGCAGGCGGTTCCTCTACACTGCTCGCCTCGACGATGGAGATGGGAAGCTGCAGATCGGGACGCTCGACGGCTCGACGCGGACGGTCATGAGCGTGAGCTCGAACACGCAATGGATAGACCCTGACATCGTCGTGTTCGCTCGGGAAGGCGTCCTCATGGGTCAGCGGGTGGATCTGGAAGGACCGCGACCCATCGGCGCGCCGTTCTCGATTGCCGAGCAGGTCGAGTACTTCTTCACGACATCTCGAGCGACGTTCGCCGCGTCGCGAACCGGCACCGTCGCCTACCATCCAGGCGGGGACCTCCAGCAGCTGGTCTGGGTCGACCGGAATGGCAACGAGAGTGGAACGATCAGCAAGCCCGCCGCGTACGAGACCCACTCGGCGCGGCTCTCTCGCGACGGCCGGATGCTGCTTATGGCGCGCAGGCGACCGGGCCTCGGCACGTTCGACATCTGGCGGCTCGACCTGGTCCGTCAGACCGAAGAAGAGCGACTCACCGCGGGCCGGGGCAGCGAGCTGACTCCGGTCTGGATCGATGGTGAGCGTGCCATCCTCTTTGCCGGCGATAGCCCTGGTTCCGTGCCGCACCTGTTCAGGAGAGATCTCGCGACCGGGGCCGAAGAGCAGATCCTGCCGCCTGGATTGCAGCAGCTCGTCATGGACGTGTTGCCTGGTGGTCGGGCAGTCGCGTACGCCGAGCGCCAGACAGCTGGAGAGTTCAAAATCTTCCAACTGCAACTGACGGCCGGTGCAACGCCTGCTCCGCTGCTGCCGCCCCAGTTCAACTCGTCCGCGATGCGCGTGTCGCCGGATGGTCGCGCGATGGCATTCATCGTCGGCCGCAGCGGGCGGCGCGATCTCTACGTCGCGCAGTTGCCGGTGACGGGGGAGTCTGTTCTCGCCGCGACCGGAGTCTGGAGCGCACCTCGTTGGAGCCCTGACGGGCGGCAGCTGTACTACCTGGGCGACGACCGCACGATGATGATCATTCCCATCATCCGGACGGCACCTTCCCTGGCGGTTGGGATGCCACGGAATCTGTTCGAGTTGAAGCAGTCGGCGTCGCTGCTCGAAGTGTCGCGCGAAGGAAGGTTCCTGATGCTCGTGCCCAAGGCAAGGGCCGCAGAGCGTCCCATCATTGTGGGCACTGCTGCCATCAGCTCCGCGCAGCGATGACCGGTAGCCGCGGTCAGGAGATAACCAACCTCCTCGCAGCCTGGAACGAAGGCGACCTCGACGCCCGTGATCGATTGATCCCGCTGGTGTACGACGAGTTACGCCGCCGCGCCGCCGCGTTCATCCGGCGCGAGCGATCCGGCCACACGCTGCAGCCGACGGCGCTGGTGCACGAGGCCTACCTTCGGCTGGTCGATCAGGACCGCGCCGTGTGGCGAAACCGGGCGCAGTTTCTGGCCATTGCATCGGAAATGATGCGGCGCATCCTCGTCGACCGCGCACGTGCTCGAAAGACGGCGAAACGATCGGGGCGGTGGAATCGCGTCACTCTGGCGGAGGAAGTCGCGCGCGGTGCGCCGTACGACGTTGACGTGCTCGATCTGGATACCGCCCTCAATGAGCTCTCCGGCCTTGACCCTCGAAAGGCGCGAGTCGCCGAGCTGCGGTTCTTCGGCGGGCTGTCGCTGGAAGAGACCGGGGAGGTGCTAGGCACCTCTCTCGCGACGACGATGCGCGATTGGCAGGCGGCGCGGGCCTGGCTCTTCAGACGCCTGACACGCGGCAGGACAGTTCAGAAGACCCAATCGTAGCCCCAGCCGCCTCTTCGGCCACACTGACGTTCTCTCCCAATTTCCCACGGCCCTCCTCCGTACTGGCGGCGTGAGCAAATGTGCTCCGGCTTCTCGCGTTACTGGTTACGGAGGCACACCTTTCCATTTCAACTGGAGAAAAAACAATGAAACCGAAAATCAAAACGACGATCACCTACAGCATCATCGCGATCGCGATAGCACTGGCGATCTCGCACGGGACAGTTATCTCCGCCGGGCAGAACGAGAGCTGTACGACGATTCGGCCAGGGCCGGACTGGACCTGCAGAAATGGCGGCTGGTATCCGCCGGGGTATCCGGCTCAGGACGGCCCAGCACCGGAACGCAGCCTCGAGGGTGTGTGGTTGGTTACGCTCACGCCTCGCAATTGCGCAACCGGCGATCCTATTCCGACAGCCGCTTTTGAGGCTCTGTATACGTTTCACAAGGACAGTACGATGCTCGTCTCGTTTCGAAACAACTCACTTACGCTCGAGCGCACCGCCGCGCACGGGCTTTGGCGGCGCGACCGCGGTTGGAACCACTACTCATTCAAGTTCATTCACATCCGCCGCAACGTTTCGACCGGAGCGTTTGCCGGAAAGCAGGAAGGCGAAGGGACTTTGGTTTTGAGCGACAGCGGTGACGAGTTTACGACCGATGGCTCGACCAGTGGCTTCGATGGAAACGGTAATCCGGGTCCAGGCGGCTGTTCGACCTCCGCCGGGACGCGGTTCCAGTTCGAATCGTGAACGCTTGAGGTCGGTCGATAACAATGGAGCAAGGGCGCTACGGTGAGAATCCGCATCATCGCTGCGGCCCTTGCATCCATCCTGAGCATCCTTCAGCGGACTCCGGTGGGGTGGAAAACGGACATCCTGTTTCCACCCAGGATCGTCTGCCCATATTGACGGGGGACAAGTTAACGGCTCCGGATGCAACACGGCCGCTCCCTATGGCGTTCTTCGCGTGGCGACGAACGTCCCGCCGATGTGAAAAGCCGCTCCGAAGTTTCCTGCAAATCGCGGCGACGCCCTCTGGGCTTGCTCCGGCTCACCCATGGATTCGACCACGAGGACTATGTTGGTGCCGACAAGAAGCACGGTCCGGTCCGCGACTGGATCAACGCCGCGTAGGACGAAACCGCCAGACGGGGCAGATGAGACGTTCTCACCCGCGGCATTGAACAGTCGCATCTCACTAAATGAGCCCGCGCCGTCGACAAGCGTAAGCACCCCGGAATATCGGTGCCCGGTGAGGTCGCCCCATGCCGGATCGAAGCTTTCCACCGTCATCGTCAAGTCATACACTCCCGCAAGGGCCGCGAATTTCTGCGGGATCGTCCCTTCTCTGGGCCGCACGAATATGCCCGCGCTGGCGTGGTGGCGTCCGGCGAAGCGGGCGTAAACATTGGCGTAAACATTCGTCCCCCCGCGGTTTGTGGCTGTGGCAAGACCCGTCGAGCTCACCTGCAGGCAGGACCGACGTGTTATTCGTCGTCCATTCAGCCTGGTTGCTCACGTGCTCGGCCGTGCCGTCCGACCTGATGGCATTCGCCGTCAGTTGAACGGCTTCACCCGGCGCGATCTCCGGCGGCGCGATGAGCTCGATTCTGATGATGTCAGGTCCAAGCACGATCAGGCCGCGGGGCGGGGGCGGGGGCGCGAGCAGCGGCGGCGCGCCATCGCATCCGATGGTCAAGACGGCGCCGAGACACAAACCGATGAACCGAAGCGGTGCTGACATGATCCCCTCCAACGGAACCGACTTTCAGAAAGCTGCCGTTAGCAGGAAAGGCGAGAACGGCGAGCAAACTTGCTCAGAGGGCCAGCCACGGCTGTGAGTCGAAGGGGGACCGGGGAATCAGTCGAAGCTAAACTTGATCCCGACCTGCATGACGCGGGGCGTGCCTGCCATGGACGTGATCCGGCCAAATGATCCTGAACTGAGATTGGCGTCCGTTCTGGCCAGGGCGCTGCTGATCGGGGCTCCCCAGTTGAAGGTGTTGAAGAGATTGAAGGCCTCGACACGGAATTCCACCTGCCGGTCTCCGCTGAACGCGAGGAATTTCGAGAGTGCAAGGTCCACCGACCAGAACGCGGGCCCTCTCAGGCTGTTTCGCCTCACGTTCCCGAGCGTGCCTGGCGCCGGCGGTTCGAACGCGGCCGGATTCAGCCAGCGGTCGAGCGTCGCGCCGTACGGGTTGTCGAGGACCTGGTTGGGTCGCTGATTCAGGATGCCGGTGAATGCGCGGTCCTGTCCAACGACGACGTTGATGGGGCTGCCGGAACGCGCGACGATGATGGCCGATCCCCTCCAGCCGGACGCCCAGCGTCGCACGCGCGCGCTCGCGAACTCCGGCATCTGTGCCACGACCAGCAGGTTGGCAAGGTGGGTCCGATCCTGATCGCAGAGCCCGCGGTCGAACGCGGGGTCGGCAGGGTTGGTGTACCCGCTGGCGGGGAGCTGGAACCCACCGGTCTGCAGAGCCGGGTCGCCGTAACAGCGTGACAGCGTATAGTTCGCCTTTACCATCACACCATTGATGCTGCGGCGCTGAGCCGACATCGCGAGGCCGCGATAGCTCTGTGTGCCAAGGTCGGTGTGAAGGTCGAGGTTGCCGATGAGCCGTGCGGCCGCAGGATTCTCACCCGACAACGAGAGTACCCGTCGCTCATTGAGATTCTGGCTGTTGCTGCAGACGGCATACGACACGCCGTTCAGCGTGCAGGGGCCGAGTCCGACGAAAACGCCGGGGTTGAGTGCCACCTGATTCCAGAGCCGGTCGGTTCGGCTCCCGAGATAGGAGGCAGCCACTTGCCAGCGCGCGCCGATGTGCCGTTCGACCGTCAGGTTCCAGTGCTGGACGCGCGGCGAGTTGATGTGTGGATCCGTCGTCCCAAACGCGCCGTACGGCACGAATCGAGTCTCCGGACTCGTCACGATCGGGTGCGGGTCCCCACCGAGTTGCGCATACGGACGGTCGAACCCGCCAAGCGGATCAACGAGGAGCGTACGATTGCCGAACGGCGGCGCCTGTGCGCTGATCAGCTGATACTCCGCCGTCGGAAAGTCGTAGCTGAGGCCGTACCCCGCACGAAGCGCCGTTTGGCCGTCTCCTCCCACGTCCCATCCCACGCTTGCGCGGGGCGCAAGGTTCCACCACTTGGTGTATGCGCCGCTCTGCCCCGGCGGAAAGCCGGCATCGCCCGGATAGAGAAGTCCTGCGGGCGCGTACCTGAAAACCGTGCTCTCGACGTTGTCCCGGAAGTTGGCGCGGCTGAAGTTGTAGGCGGCGCCGTTCAGGATGTCCTGCCCGAAGTACGGCTCCCACCTCAGCCCCGTGTTGACCGTCACACGACCGCTCACCCTCCAGGTGTCCTGGGCGTAGAGTCCCAGGTACCACTGGTCCATCAACAGCTTGGCGGGTCCGCTGTGGGTCAGGGCGCCTACTCTTCCGACGAGGAGATCCGCCAGGCCGAGGCCGGTCGCCTGTCCCGTGAACTGCCAGAGGCCGCCCGAGCGTGCGTGCGCCCGAAGCCGATACTGCCAGTAAGAAACCGTTCCGCCGAGGGATATCTGATGCTTGCCGCGTACCAACGTCAGGTCGTTGCTCGCCTGTGCGGCGTCGGCTACGAACCGACTGGGACCCTGATTACTGATAACGAATCCCCCCTGGACATCGACTGACATGACCCTCGGGTGATAGCTGTACACGTCGGAGCCCAGGTCGTATGGTTCGAAGGTGTCGGGGGTTAATCGGCTGACGACGGAGCGATTGAACACGAGCCGGACGGAGTTGACAGTGTTCGATCCGAACACGCGCGTGTCGCCCACCGCCAGCGACTGCGCCAGGTCGTCGAAGCCGGATTCACCCCGGTTCTTCTCCGCGTCGTACAAGCTCAACACGGTGTCGGACTCGCGCATGGGAATGGATTGGTCGTAGCTGGTGGCCATGTAGCGGCCGAAGATCCAGTGGTCGTCCGTTCGCCGAAGGTCGAAACGTCCCAACACCTGAGACTGGCGGTTGTCCTTCCGCAGGGTGTACGCGACCTGACCGCAGGGATCGGTCGAGGACGGAAGATACTTCACCAGGTTGAGCGCCGCGGGACTGAACCGCGCGGGGTCGATACGGTTGTTCTCGAACCCGGCGCGGAGCGTGATCTGACGGCCGCCGTTGCACTCTGGCGAGGCGATGGCGGTGAAGTCGCCGGCCAGCATCGCAGGTGTCGGGACCCATGCGATATTCGCCGCCGGCTGCTGGCGGACACTCGTGCCTTGATAGGCGCCAAAGAAGAACAACCTGTCACGAACCAACGGCCCGCCCGCCGTGGCCCCGAACTGATAGCGCTGGAGCCCGTCGTCGACACGCTCCCCCTCAAGCCCTACGCGCGCGAAGGGATTGGTTGCGTTCAGTCGTCGGTCGCGTAGGAACACGAAGGCATTGCCGGAGAAGCGATTCGTGCCGGAGCGAGTGACCGCATTGACGGAGGCGCCGGAATGCATGCCATGCTGCGCGCTCAGCGCGCTGGTCGCGACGCTGAACTCCTGCAGCGCGTCAGGGAAGGGGAACGGAAGGTTCAGGTTGTCCTGAGGGCTGTTGTGCATGGCGCCGTCGAGCAGGTAGGTCACCCCAAAGGACTGTCCGCCGGCGACCGACACACCGATGCCGCCGGGTAGGGCGGTCACGCCTGAGGCGATGGTCTGGACGGCAGCGCCGGTGATCGTGACCAGCTCGACGGCATTGCGCCCGTTGAGCGGTAGTGCGAGTATCTCCTCCTGCCGGATGACCGTCCTGATGCCGGCAGACGTCGCATCGACGAGTGGAGCCGCGCGATCGACGGTCACGGTCTGTTCGTAGGCGCCAAGCGGCAGAACTGGATTGACGACACGCGAGGTGCCGACCTCGAGGACCAGTCCGGCCTGCACGAACGTACGGAATCCGCGCGCCGAGACCTGCAACCGATACGGACCGGCCGGCAGATTGGAAAGGACGAACGAGCCCGTCGCGTCGCTGAGCTCGGTCCGCGTGAACCCCGTGCCGGCGTGAGTCGCAGTGACGATCGCTCCCGACACCGCCCCGCCGTCCTGATCCGTCACTCTTCCGGTGACTTGCGCCGTTGGCAGCTGCGCCGAGACAGACGCGCAGGTGAGCAGCGCGTACATGACCAGGAGATAACACACTCGGCCCTGACGGATCATTGCCCTCGCTTCGCCCGTGCGTCTAAGGCTCGGGAGGGATGCAGTCTACTGCGAATGACGTGAACTGGCGCGATGCGGCAAGTGCTGGCTGGCTCGCCGGGCGAGGAGTCAGGCCCGCGTGCGAAGAGCTGAGCGCACGACGGCCACGTGGACGAATCATGTAGAGGGTTCGGACGCAGACCTGGCTCGCGCTGATCGTCGCGGCCAGTCCGTCGATGTCCGGCGTCGCCACAGTTGACGGCACAGCAAATCTCGACCGCCGATTGATCCTGAATCGACCGCTCCACGACGACTGTGCCCCAAAAGTGTGCCCACGAGATCGCTGGAAATATGTCGATTTACTCAGCATTTCAACGAGAGCGGATTCCGAAAAACCGTCGCCTTCGGGAACGGCCAAATCCCGATCACGTAGATGCCGTCTTCGCGTACACTTACCCGTCTGCGGTGAGGTGGCCGAGTGGCCGAAGGCGGCGGTTTGCTAAGGCTGCCAGGAATCACGGAACGCCTGAAATTGATGATTTCAGGCCCGTTTTTCATTTGTCTCTTGGTTGGCGTTGGCTGCCGGATGATGGCTTCGGACCTCGTTTGGGCACAGTTTTGGGCACAGTAGACCCGATGCCAATGTGTGCCTACTAAGCACACATTGTGCTACGCTGAATGGCGGTGAAGTACTTCGACTGGAACGACGCGAAGAACGCGAAGCTCAGGAAGGAGCGCGGCATCGGGTTCGAGGACGTCGTCTTCCATATCGAGCGCGGCGATCTACTCGAAATCCTGGAACACCCGAACCCCAGTCGTTACGCCGGCCAGCGCATCTTCGTTGTCCGGCACGAGGACTACGTGTACCTGGTCCCGTTCGTCGAGGACGAGCACACGGTGTTCCTGAAGACGATCATCCCGAGCCGGAAGGCCACGAAGGAGTACCTCGGTGAGGAGTCCGACCATGAAGATTGACGCCGACGAGAAGGAGTTGCTCGAGTCCGTCGAACGGGGCGAGTGGAAGTCCGCCGGTGGCGGTAAGCGCGAACGAGCTCGCTTCTCTCGCTACGCAAAGGCCACGTTCAAGAAAGACCGCCGGTTGAACATCCGCCTGTCGAGCAAGGACCTGCAGGCGATTCAGAAGCGAGCGCTCGCCGAGGGCCTGCCATACCAGACGCTGATTGCCAGCCTGCTGCATAAGTACGCCTCCGGGCGTCTCAGGGAGATCTGACGAAGGCAACGCGCGGTCATGTCGACGATCGTCGGACTCACCCTGGAGACTGCACTCTACCGTCCCCTGGGGCCGCACGCTGGCATTGCCGAGCGTGGGCTATCGCAGGTATATTGCGCGTCATGC
>JACDDJ010000040.1 GCA_013817065.1 Acidobacteriota bacterium | reverse complement strand
GCGTCTGGACTGCGCACGGCCCACGGGATGCACGCTATTGGGCGCTCAACGCGAATCACGAGATGTACAGCGGCGGCTACGGCTACTTCCAGCACGTCCTGCCCGCGTTCGGGCAACCGGCCAGCTATTTCAACCTGCAGAACGCGCACTGGCGGCTGATCGGGCTCGATACCGGTTACGTCAATCACAACTTCAACGCACCGCAGATGGAATGGCTCGAGGAGCAGTTCGCCGGCGAAGCGAAGACGATCCTGATGACGCATCACCACCTGTTCTCGCCCTTTCGCAAGCGCGGGGATGTGCTCGAGGAGCGGCTCGATCCGTACCTCGCCGATGAACGGTTCTTCGGGTGGTTCTGGGGGCACGATCATCACCTGATCGAATATGCGGACTATCGCGGCGTGAAGTGCCGGTGCATCGGACACGGCTCGATTCCCTCCGTGCCGCCCGACCGGCGGCGCCTCCGGCACAAAGTGGACATCGTGCGGATGGAAACGCGCCCGACGCCGGTGAGCCTCTCGCGTGGGATGCACGGGTTCGCGTTGCTGACTTTCGACGGACCGGCCGTGCACGTCGAGTACGTCGATGAAGATGGCGGCACGGCGTGGACGGAGCGGTGGGACTAGAGCAGGTGGCACAGGTGCGGCAGGTGCTCTTTGAACGTTGAACTTGAGCGCGCGAACGTTAGCCGCGCGGGTGTGGGGCGTTGACGCAATCCTGTCGGCGACAGCTCGATACTTCCTACGGTCGATTCAGGCCGCGCCATAGGGTGGGCGTCTCCGGCATCTCTCATCGGGAGCCCGAACAGTTGCGCCGGGCGTGACCCCGCATCGCACGGCTGGGCCAGGCGATGACCGCACGAGAGGTGTCGATGCGTGAACGCTTCGCGGGCGTGGACTGGCGAAAGCGGAGGTGGTCGTCGCCTGCCGACCCGGAGGGCCCGACTCGGCGCGGGCTCACCGATCACATTCGGTTGCTCGAGCGACGGGTCGCCGACGTCGATCGTGAGCTCGATCAGACGATCGCCACCAGCCTTGCCAGGCGCGCGAAAGACGACCTCTTGCAGCGTGTCCCGGGTGTCGGGCCCGTGGTGAGCCGGACCTTGCTGGGCGATGTGCCCGAGCTCGCTTGACTTTCAAGACAGTTGCTATCGTCCGCTGGCACCGCCCTCCGCCGGCACGGTTTCGGTAGGGCTCATCTGCGAACCGATCCGGAAAGTCAGCACGACCGTCCCCAGACGGATCTCATTGCCATCGGAAAGCTGGCAAGGTGTCGTAATCAGACTTCCGTTCAAATGAGTCCCGTTCTTGCTGCCAAGATCCTCGACCGTCGCCTCGCCCTGCGTCACGACGATCCTCGCGTGATACCTCGATATGCCTGGCGAGTCGATCGGAATCGCGGCGTCAGTGGCACGACCAATCACGTTCACCCCTTCGAGCAAAGGGATGTGGCGTCCCTCGAACGACAGACCTAGCGTTGCACGAGCGTGCGGAGGACTCGTTGCGCCCACACCGGCAGTCACTTCGCCGACGAAGCGGTACCCGAACGCATAGACCGTTCGTATAAACCTGGGGTTCGCAGCGGAGTCGCGGAGAGCACGACGGATCTCCGCTGCGAGAGTGGCGAGGTTCGTCTCTTCGACAAACGTCGACGGCCACAGCCACTGCTGCAGTTCCGCCTTGGAGACCGCGCGCGCCCGGTTGGCGACAAGCAGGGCCAGCAGATCGAAACCCTTCGGCGACAAGTGAATTTCATCGCCGTTCGAAAGGAGTTGCCGCGTGTCTTGGTCGAGGGTGAAACCGCCGAAGCGATCGCGCACGCCGCCTCCCTGTCGGCCGGGAGCATCAACGTCCTCGCTCCCCGGCCGAACGCGGGTATTGTAGCGGCGCGCGTCAGGAACACCAAATCAAGCGAGCAGGTTCAGGTCGGGCTTCCCGCGCGGCTCCTCGTTTCACCTCCGTCGGAGATGGTTGACGAGGTTCCACTGCGCGACGGATTTGCCCTGGTGTTCCCCCGCGTCCTGATCGGTAAGGAAATGGATTCCGCCGTAGACGCGTGCGTCGGACACGTCCTTCACGATGTCCAGCAGATCGTCGTAGGTGAGGACGACGCCCGGAACGCTCGGATGCGAGTTGGTGACCGTGTGGTGGCGGCCGTAGGCTTTCCAGAGGACGCGGCTCGCCGCCCCGGCGCCGACGCCGTGAGCCGACGGATAACCTGGAAAGCAAGGTGTGCGGATGAAGGGCGTGAATAAGCTCGGTGCGGTGTCGGGATTGCCATCCTCGGCGGCGCGGGGGATCGCCGTCTCGGGGCGCCAGGTTCGATAGAAATACTTGGACTCAAAAACGGTGATGTGGGCGTCGGCCAGCGACATGTTCATGAGCGCCAGCGTGCGCGCGGTATCGGTGATATCGTCGTCGCGCGTGTTGATGATCTGACGGGCCACGGAGTTCCAGCCCTGGTGAGGCGGCTGGTTCGCGTAGATGCGGGCGACGTTGGCGTTGTGTTCCGACCTGTTCGGGCTGTTGATGTCACCGAGCGCCAGCACCTCGTTGAAATCCCTGGCGTATTCGTCGCTCGTCAGCGCAGGGGGCGGATCGGCCCGGAACTGAGACGAGTTCAGCACGCCGAACGGCTTGACGTTCCCCCAATGGAAGAAGGCACCGCCCGCTGTCGGGCAGCTCGGGGTCCGCTGCCATTCGTAGGGATCGGAGTGCGTCGGGAGGTAGAACTGAGAGGGCGTCGATCCGTCGCCCGTCCGCTCCGCGACCATCGCGGCTGCAACCGCTTCGCCGATCGCGATGCCTTCGGTTTTCGCCTGTCCGGCAGGAATCAACGCCAGGGAAGCGTCGCGCTGCTGGTCAAGGGTGGTCGCGGCGGCGGAAAAAAAGGCCCTTAACACGCCGTGCGCAGCCGTGATCGCCGCTGCCTCCGTCGAGGCGCCTGGCGGCGCCGTGATGGTTGCGAGGTACGGCTCGTACTTGCCGGTGATGGCGTTGACGGCTTCGAACACCGCGAGCTGAACCGTGGCCATAAAGCGGGTTGACGGAAATGGCGGCTGAGCGCCGATCGTCGTCACGGCGATGTCGTTCCACTGGAGTACAACGTCGTCGCTGGTCTGGCCTGCCTGCGCGGCGGTGGCGGCGCCGGCGCCGAGAGCGAGCGCCGCGGCGATCGCGAAACCGAATGCGTGTCTCATAGGATCCTCCTCTGAAGTTTGACCCGGCTATAATGCGCAAATCCGGCCTGAACATCCTGAGGAACTCATTGCGATCTCATGGAAATCCAACTGGAAGACAGCAGCTCACCGCGGCGGTCTGCCACGGGCCTGTCGGTGGGAGATCGACTAGGTCGGTTTGAAATTCTCGGCCCCCTTGGCGCCGGCGGCATGGGCGACGTGTACCGCGCGCGCGACTCGCAGCTGCTGCGAGAAGTGGCGATCAAGGTGCTGCCGACGGCGTTCCTGCACGACCCGGATCGGCAACGGCGATTTGAACGGGAGGCGCGCGCCACCGCCAGCCTGAATCACCCCCACATCGTCTCGGTCTACGACGTTGGCGTCCACCAGGGAGTGCCGTTCATCGTCACGGAGCTCCTGGAAGGGGAAACGCTTCGCCAGCGGATGAACGGCCGGCCGCTACCCGCCCGAAGAGCTCTCGAATACGGGATCCAGATTGCCAGCGGGCTCGCAGCAGGGCACGAGCGAGGCATCGTTCACCGGGACATCAAGCCTGACAATCTGTTCGTCACGAAAGACGGGCGCGTGAAAATCCTCGATTTCGGCCTGGCGAGAATGATCGACCCGGATTCGTCCGCCGATGCGACCGCGACCATTACTCTCGACGGCGTTCCTCTCGCCCCGGTTGTCGGCACGGCGGCATACATGTCGCCGGAGCAGGCGCGAGGCCTGCGCACCGACCATCGGTCCGACATCTTCAGTTTGGGCGTCGTGCTCTACGAAATGCTCGCCGGGTTTGCACCCTTTCGGCGCAGCACGCCGGCAGAGACGCTGGGCGCTATCCTGCACGACGCGCCGCCGGAGCTGACCTCTGTCGCTCCTGTCGGATCAGCGGTTGAACGCATCGTGCGACACTGCCTCGAAAAGGCTCCCGAGGAGCGCTTTCAGAGCGTTCGCGATCTCGCGTTCGCTCTCGAGGCTCTGCCGCCCGCTGCGTGGACTACGGGCACATCGCGCTTGCGGCAGCGGATCTCGAGAAGAAGGGCGTCGATCGCACTGATGGTCCTTGCCGTGACCGTCGCCGCCTTGCTCGGCTATCGGGCCGGGCAGGGAGTCATACAGTCGGCCGGCATTCTGGAGAGACCGACCCCCTTGGTTCAGCGTCTGACGGAGCTGCCGGGCATCGAGCAATCTCCAGCACTTTCTCCCGACCGGAGACAGGTTGCGTTCACGGCCACGGTGAAAGGACGACGCCAGATCTTCGTGCGGCTGCTTGCGGGCGGGCCACCGGTACAGATCACGAGCGACGCAGTCGATCACGAGTTTCCCCGATGGTCGCCGGATGCAAATGCGCTGGTGTATTTCTCGCCCGCCCGTTCGGATCAAGCGCAGGGAGAGATCTGGAGCATTCCTGCACTGGGGGGGTCTCCCCGACGCGTGATCGACAGCATCGGAGGCGCTGACGTCGGCAGGAATGGGCGGTTGGCCTGCTTCAGGCTCGTGGGCCGCGACGTGCAGCTCGTCACCTCCTCGCTCGACGGAACCGGCTTGCAGGTAATTGCGCAATCGGTCGCGGGCTATCACCAGTACCCGCGCTGGTCGCCGGACGGCCGGTGGGTCGCTTTCCAGAAGGGCGACGGTCTGCGATTCGACATCTTCGTCATCCCTCACGGCGGCGGCGAGCCGCGCAAGCTGACCGGCGAAAGGAGCATCATCAAGGGCCTGGCGTGGCTTCCGGACAACTCAGGGATTGTCTATGCGTCGAGCCGTGGCAGCACTGTTCCGTACCTGCCTCCTCTGGCGTTGTGGGAAGTTCGACTGGATGGTTCGCATCGCCAAATCACGCCCGTCGATGCCTGGTACGACCAGCCTGACATACACAGCTCCGGGCTCATGTCGGCGGCCAGGATGCGAATGCGCTTCGACATCTGGAGATTCCCCTTCGATCGTGGCCCAACCGAGAACGTGCGTCGTGCGCAGCAAGTGACGCGACAGACCGGCCAGGTGTTGACGCCGACCAGCTCTCCGGACGGAAGCGAGATGGCTTTCCTCTCTGACAGCGGCGGCCACGGAAATCTGTGGGTGATGTCGATTCAGACAGGACAGCTCCGGCAAATCACGTTCGAGGCGGATCCCGGCGTTACGGTAGGCGCGCCGGTTTGGTCGCCCGATGGGCGATCCGTCGCGTTCGTGTCGTCGAAGGGCCGTGGTGGGTTCGACTTCGGCGTCTGGCTCGTCAACCCAGACGGCACGAATCCGCGCAACCTCGTCGAACAAGGGCTGGGCATGGCCTGGTCGCCCGACGGCCAGTGGGTCTACTATGCAGAATCGTCTGCCGGCCCTCTCTATAAGGTTTCCGCGTCCGGCGGAACGCCGATGCGAATCCGATCGGAGCCGACGCGCAACGTCATTGGACTCCACGACACCACGCTCTATTACATAGTCGAACGGGCGCTCCTCAACGGACGCCCGGAGATCGAAATCCGTGCAGCAACTCCCGAGGATGGGCCTTCACGCATGCTCGCTCGGCTGCCCGCGTCGCGCGTGCCGAGTTGGCAGATCGTGAATCCTGCCCTCTCGCCGAACGGAGAGTGGCTCGCAATGCCGCTTACCGACGGCTTCACCACCAATATCTGGGCCCTTTCCACTCGAACAGGAGCGTGGCGTCAAGTAACCGATTTCGGCGAACGCGCGACCTTCATCGCACGACGGGTGTCCTGGTCCTCAGACGGAGGGTCAATTCTGGCCGCAGTTGCCGAAGGGGATGCCGACGTCGTATTGCTGAGCGGATTGATCGGCCGTCCATAGGGGCCCGTCACACGTGAATCGCCCAATCAGGGCAACGTATCTCATGGGTACTGGATCACTGCGGGACAAGCGGTGGCAGCGGACCTTCCTGCTCTCTCGCATTGCCCCCGCGCGGCCTACGACAGCAAGCGTCGGCGCGTGGTGCTGTTCGGTGGCGTAAGCGCTCCTCCCGGATCGAACCAGCCGCAGACCTAAGCCGGCCACGTAGCGCCGCCGCCTCTGCGCGAATCCTCCTAGTCCTCGGGTGTCCCGGGCAGCAGCGGCTCCAGCTCGATCGCCTGCGCGCCATTCTCGGTGCAGACGGCGTATTTCGTTTCTCCCGCGTGGTACATCGCCACTCCCGCATACTCGCCGCGCTTGTTCAGGGCGAAGAAGCGGATGTTGAAATTCGGATTGCCTTTCGAGTTGAGCAGGCGAGCTTCGACCGTATTGGCGCGAATGCGTTTGAGCGCCTCCATGCCGGCCTCCTTCGGTGACAGCCCGCGCCGCATCGCCTCGACGATCAGGAACGAGGAGAGGTTGTAGAGATTCGCTTCGCCGCGTCCGGTCGAACCCGCGGCGCCGACTTCGTTGTCGACGTAGAGACCGGCGCCGAGGATCGGGGAGTCGCCGGTGCGCCCGGGAATCTTCCACGCCAGGCCGCTCGTCGTGGTCACGCCGCAGAGATCGCCATTCGGGCCGATGGCGTTGCAGTTGATCGTGCCCCAGAAGCTGCCTTCACCAATGAGTCCGTCGCGGACCATCGAGCGGCCGGCGGCCATTTCGCGCGATTCCCTTCGGTTGGGATCCAGCCAGTGCTCGGGATCCACGCGCCGCTTCCATTCACGCCACAACCGTCGCGAGTTCTCGGTGTTCAGGTCCTCTTCGATCTTGAAACCCATCTGGCGCGCAAACTGCTGCGCCCCTGCGCCGACCAGCAGATGGTGATCGGTGTGATCCATCACCGCCCTGGCGACGAGAGACGGCGTGCGCACCCCCTGCAGGGAGGCCACGGCTCCGGCCCGTTTCTTCGGTCCGTGCATGCAGGATGCGTCCAGTTCGACGACCCCCGCGGCATTCGGCAGCGCCCCGTAGCCGATACCAGTCTCGAGCGGGTCCAGTTCGGGGATGTTGACCCCGGCGATGATCGAGTCGAGCACGTCCCTGCCTTCGGTGATCAACCGGAACGCGCGCTGCACCGCATTCTCGGTGCCGCCGTTCTTGAATTCCCAACCCGAGTAGTCCGACACCACCACGGGACGAACCGTCCGCCGGATCAGAAGCTCCGGCGAGGCGCCCGCTGCCGCCGGGCGCGCGAGCGCGGCAACCGGGGACGCTGCGGCCAGGGACAACGAGGCTGTCTTCACGAAATCGCGTCTGGTAATCATGCGTCTTCTCCTGCGAGTGTGCGTATAATCCCTCGCACCCCAACAAATGACAATGCCGGCGGGTACCCGCCTCGGTCCGTATGAACTGATTGCCCCGATCGGCGCTGGCGGAATGGGCGAGGTCTATCTCGGCCGCGACACGCAACTCGATCGCGACGTCGCACTGAAGATCCTGCCGGCCGCGTTCGCGAGCGATCCCGATCGACTGATGCGCTTCACGCGCGAAGCCAAGACACTGGCCTCGCTCAATCATCCGAACATCGCCGCGATCTACGGCATCGAGTCGGCTGCGCTGGTGATGGAGCTGGTGGATGGTGAGGATCTTTCCGCGGTGATGGCGCGCGGCCCCATCGCCATGGACGATGCGGTGGTCATCGCGCGCCAGATCGCCGACGCGCTCGAAGCGGCGCACGAAGCGGGGATCGTCCATCGCGATCTGAAGCCGGCCAACATCAAGGTGCGCGGCGACGGCGCAGTCAAGGTTCTCGACTTCGGCCTGCCCAAGGCCATGGACCCCGCCTTTGCGCCTGCAGTCGACTCCCAGGGCTCGAGCCCCGCGTACCATCCTGCCACCATGACGAGTCCGGCGATGACCGCGATGGGCATTATCCTGGGCACCGCCGCGTACATGGCCCCGGAACAGGCGCGCGGCAAGGCGGTCGACAAACGCGCCGACATCTGGGCGTTCGGCGTGGTTGTGTACGAAATGCTCAGCGGCCGTCAGCTGTTCGCCGGAGAAACGATGGGCGACACACTGGCCGCCGTGCTCCGCGCCGATATCGATGTCTCGACATTGCCGTCCACAGTGCCGGTGTGGATGCGGCAACTGCTGGTGCGCTGCCTCGAGAAGGACGTCCGTAAACGGTTGCGTGACATTGGCGAGGCCCGTCTCTGGCTCGAGGGCGCTGGTGCGAAGCGGGGCGACGTTGACGCGGCGACCCAGCCGCCGGTCCGCTCCCTTACCAGGCTGTGGCGGTCGGTCGCATTGCTCAGCGCCGCGGCGGCAGTCGCTGCCGGGGCGTGGATCGTGCTCAGCGTTCCCCCGACAGCAATGCCGGTTCATGCCTCCATTCAGCTGCCGGAAGGCACCGAATACATCATCGATCCGGCGAGCCCACCGAACTTCGCGGTCTCGCCGGATGGCTCCACCGTCGTCTTCGCTGCCACTCCTCTCGGAGGCACCACGGATTCCGCCTCGCTGTACCTGCGTCGCCTCAGCGGAAGGACGGCGACCCAGGTGCTGGATAGCAGCGGCGGCCGGGTGCCGGTGTTTTCGCCCGATGGACTGTGGGTTGCGTTCCTGACCGGTACCACACTCAAGAAGGTGTCGGTCAGCGGCGGAGCGCCGAGCACGATCACGGCAGGTCTCTCGAATGTCTGGGGCATTGCCTGGCTAGCTGGTGGCACGATCGTGTACTCGAATGCCAAGCCGACCGGCGAGATGCTGTTCTCAGTCTCCGACAAGGGGGGTACTGCGACCCTGCTGAGCCGCGTCGATCGGCTTGACACCGACAATAGTTTTCCCCGCGCACTGGACGGCGGCGATCTGCTCGTGTCGATCTGGAATGGCGGACTGTATACCGACGCCAACATCGCGACGTTTTCGATGAAGTCGCGGAGCATCACGGCACTGGTGGTTGAAGGGGGGAGCCAGGGGCAGGTCGTGTCCGGCAGATACCTGGTCTATGCGAGAGGGAGCGAGTTACTGGCGCGTCCCTATGCGGGGGGAACCAACCAGACGGGCGCGGTGAAGGTGGTCGAAGGTGTGCTGACCGACCTGAGTTATGCCACCTCGCAATTCGACGTCTCGCGATCAGGCACGCTTGTTTACGCCCCAGCCGCCGCCGTGTCGCAGGCGCCATCGCTGTGTGGGTGTTGGCCGACGGCCGGATGGAGGAGATTCTCGAAGAACCCGGTATCGAGGCGCCGCGGTTGTCCGCCGACGGCCGTCAGATCGTTTTCGTAAGCACGCAGAATCGCGAGAAGGATCTCTGGGCGTACGATGCGGCCGCCCGGCGCCGATCACGGCTGACCAACGCGCGCGGCGAGGAATACAGCCCGATGATATCGGCGGACGGCGCCACCGTGTTCTTCTCGGCGTGGCGGGAAAAATGGAGTGTGTCCCGGGTGTCGACGCTTGGCGGGCAGGAAGTCACGCTCGCCGTCCCGGCAGCGCGTCCGGTTCGTCTGTGGTCCATCACCGCCGATGGCCGGTATGTCGCGGTCAGCGACGATGTGCCCGGCGGCGCGTTCGACCGCTCCGCCGCCGACATTGGTGTGATCGATCTGGCGGCCAAGACACTCGAACCGCGATGGCTCACGTCCACTCCAGCACGGGAAGACCAACCGATCTTCTCGCTGGACGGGACTCGCATCGCGTTCGTGTCGAATCAGTTGGGCCGGCGGGATGTCTGGGTCACTTCGTTCCCCGCGTCGGAAGGACGGACGCCAAAGCCGGTCTCACGTGAAGGAGGGACGGATCCGTTCTGGTCGGCCGACGGGCGCACCTTGTATTACAGCGCCGGTGGCATGCTCCTCGCCGTGACCAGCGCCGCGGGCGACGGCGGCACGTTCTCCTCGCCGCGAACCATGTTCGCGTTGCCGAACCTGACGGCCGTCGGGGTGGCGCCGGATGGACGCTTCCTCGCACTGCGCCGGACGCGCACACCGGTGACGCACCTCAACGTCCTGTTGAACTGGACGACGGAACTGATGCACCGGGTCCGATAGCTCATGGCCATATCGTGCTGCCCGGCGGCCTTGGGCGGCTCGGGTCTGAGAACGGGCCTGATGGTGCCCCGACGATGATTGGATCTTCCATCCCGCCCGATTTCAGCCTATGACGCGCACAATGATCGTCGCATGCCTCTGTATGGTGGTGGCAGTCTCGAATCTCTCGGCGCAATCCAGCGCACCGAGGCCGGCACCGCCGCTGGATGCGAAGCGGCAAGCGGTGAGTGCTCTCTTCGCTGCTTTCAAGACACCGGGATCCCCGGGCTGCGCGGTCAGCATTACGCGTAACGGGGCCACGCTGTTTTCGGCTGGGTTCGGCCTCGCGGACATCGAACAGGGTATAGACATCACGCCGCGCACCGCGTTCTATGCGGCGTCTGTTTCGAAGCAGTTCACGGCCGCGTCGATTGGCCTGCTGGTGCTGCGCGGACAGCTCTCCCTCGAGGCGAACGTGCGTAACTTTGTGCCCGAGGTGCCTGACTACGGCACACCGATCACCGTGCGCCACCTGCTGCATCACACCAGCGGCCTGCGCGATTACCTCTCCCTGCAGCCAATGGCGGGCTGGCCGGAAGACATGCTGCTGACCGAAGGCGACTTCCTCGCGTTGGTGAGTCGGCAGAAGGGACTGAACTTCGCGCCCGGCGCCAAGCATCTCTACAGCAACACCGGCTACGTCCTGCTCTCGCTCATCGTCGGGAAGGTCTCGGGTCTTTCGCTCCGTGAGTTCGCCACGAAAGAGTTATTCACGCCGCTGGGCATGACCAATACCGTGTTTCGCGACGACCACACCACCCCTGTGCCACGGCGCGCCACGGCCTATGAACTAACCGAGAGTGGCCGTTTCCGCGCGCGCGTGCCCGGCTTCGATGTGATTGGCGATGGCGGGCTGTTCACCACTGTGGACGACCTGACGAAGTGGAATCCCACGGCGCTCGATCGCGCGCTCAACGCACCAGGTCTTGCGGCGCTGATGGTCGAACCGGGGCGTCTCGTGTCGGGAGACACGGTCAACTATGCGATGGGACTGCAATTCGATACCTATCGCGGCCTTCCGATCGTGCGACACGGCGGTACCTATGGCGGCTATCGCGCAGAGTTCAGCGTCGTACCGTCGGCCAGGATGACGGTTGCGTTGTTGTGCAATGTCAGGAATGCCGGACCATACGCCTTGAAGAATCGCATCCTTGATATCTATCTGGGCGATCAACTCGCGCCGGCTGCCCCGGCTGCCCCAGCCGCCGTGCCGGGCGGCTCGGTAGGATCTCTCGTATCGGGTCCACTGCTGGAGGTCGGGAATCTCCCCGGCACATACTTCTCCGAGGAGCTTGACGTCAGATGGACGGTTCAACCCGGTGCCACGGATGGCATCGCGCTGCAGCGTCGAAATCTTCCCCCGATGGCATTGGCCTCCCGCGACCCCGCGAAGGAGCGGTTCACGATGATCGGATCCCCGGTCGACGTGCGATTCGAACGTGATGCCTCCGGTCAGGTGACGGGCTTCACCCTGGACGTTGGCGACATCACCGGCATCCGGTTCGTGAAGCTGAAGTAGGCGCCGGCATTCATTCGCCGCTCGCCGATAGCTCTTCGACGACCTCGCGTACAACACGAGGCCTCGGGCATCAGCCACCGATTGCGACCAGGGCGCAAATGGAGGCAGCCAGGTGCCGCGCGAGCGACAAGGGCTCACCTGCGCGGGCGCGCCTTAGCGAGCACTGCTCTCCCGTCTCCAAATCGAACACGTAGCCTCTCGCCCGGCGTGGCGGTGATGCCCTTGAGACCCTCTCTCGACGACCACCTGGATCCTCGAAGCGCCGCTGCACTGGTTTGGCGGTGAGTATACCGCCGGAGTCGCACCGATGGCCCGCTGCGTGGAGTTGGGGGGGACCGGAACGATCATGGTCTGGATGCGGGGCTATGGCCTTGCACTCAACGGTCGCTTCTTCGTCGGACGGCAGCCACACCGTCAGGGCACAAACGCCACCCACCCGGGGAAGCCGGGGGGCGGCGGCGGCGCTGGATCGCGGCTCATGTTAGCATGCTCATATGAGTAAGCGCCTTCAAGTTCTCATTCCGGAAGGGCTCGACGCAAGGGTGAGCAAGGCAGCACAGCGCACGAGAGTGTCGAAGGGGGAGTGGGTGCGCCGGGCTCTCGAACGGGCCCTCGAAGACCGTCGCGACGATCCGGATCCGGTCGCGCGCCTGGCGCGGCTGGGTGGACCTACGGGTGACATCGAGCAGATCCTGGCTGAGATCGACGCCGGGCGCGGGTGATGGTCTTCATCGACTCGAACATCCCGATGTACGTGGCTGGACGCGAGCACCCCCTGCGTGAGCCCTCGCGGCGGTTCCTGCAGGGCGTTCGCTCCGGGGAGATCGATGCCTGCACGAGCACCGAGGTGCTTCAGGAAATCCTCTACCGCTACAGCGCGCTCCACAGACTCGACCTCGCCCGGCAGGTGTACGACCTGTTCGTTCAGATCTGTCCCACCGTGCTGCCCGTCACGCTGGCCGACACGGACCGCGCCAAGGACATTCTGATGGCGCACCCTGAGGCCGGCGCGCGCGATGCCATTCACACGGCCGTCATGCTGAACAACGAGGTGCGCCAGATCGCCACCTTCGATGGCGGCTTCGACCGCCTGCCGGGGATCGAGCGCGTCGCGCCCGGATAACGCGGCGCCTCACCCATGCCGGCATGCGGCAGCGAACCGAATCCGAAGCCGCTCGTGTTCGGTTCGCACCTGGACTCCGTGCCGAAGGTGCCTGCCGCATCCGCGCGGGGTGGTGCTACACCCGTCGCTCACGATGAGCGTCACGAGGTCGCGGCCGCTGATCCGCGGCCGTGCCTTGGGGGCGGCCGTACGGATGCTCTTATTCTCATGCGCTGACGCCGCAAGACCGAAAGCCGACAACACCACGATATTGTTGATGCAGTGAATCACATCGCAGCGCCTCGTCCAGCACCGGCCCGTCCGGGCGCCTTCACCCTGATTATTCCCGGCTGTGTGTTCGCTGTCCTGATCGCGAATGCACTCACCGATGGATATTTCCGCGACGAGTTCTACTACCTGGCCTGCGCCCGGCGCCTCGCCTGGGGCTACGTCGACCATCCTCCGTTCAGCGTCGCGCTCATCGCTCTCATCACCAGCATCTTCGGCGATTCCCTTCTGGTGCTCCGCGCGACTGCCGCCGCTGCGGGGGCCGCTTCGGTCTGGCTCACCGGCCGCATCGCCCGTCGGCTCGGCGGAAATCACACCGCTGAAACCGTGGGGATGGTCTCTGTGGCGGTCGCTCCGATGCTGCTCGGCACCGCCACCTTCTACTCGATGAACGTGCTCGAGATCCTGATCTGGACCTGGACCTCGTTCCTGTTGCTTGACGCGCTCGACCACCCCACAACGGATCGGTGGGTCCGGCTCGGCGTCCTCCTCGGCGTTGGCCTGCTGAACAAGATCAGTGTGCTGTGGCTGGGCGCCGGCATCGCGGTCGGACTGCTGCTGTGGCGTCGCGCCGCCCTGCGGACGCGAGGGCCGTGGCTTGCCGCAACGATCGCCGGCCTCTTTCTCCTGCCGCATGTCGCCTGGCAAATGGTCAACGGCTGGCCAACG
>JACDDJ010000493.1:920-4194 GCA_013817065.1 Acidobacteriota bacterium | reverse complement strand
CGCGTCGCTCGACGAAATCCAGTCCCTCAACCCCGAGCTGCGCCGCGGCATCACCCCGATCCGTTACAACGATTACGAGATCAAGGTGCCGGCCGGTACCGGTGAGCAGTTCCGCACACGCCTGGCCTCAGCCTCCGCGGAGGAGATGAATGCGCTCAAGTGGCACGGCGTCCGCAAAGGCGAGACGCTTGCGAGCATCGCTCGCAAGCTGCGGGTCAGTACCTCCGAGCTCGCCGCGGCCAACAACCTGACCGCTAAGTCGCGCGTCCGCGCCGGCCAGTCGCTGATCATCCCCCGCCTGCCAACGACGCTGCTGGCGACCGGTGCGGAACGCGCCGCGCCGGCCGTGGCAGCATCCCGCCCGGTCAGCGGTACCGCGCCGATGCCGCAGGTGAGCCGGGCATCGGCAACGACGACGACCCCGACTTACTACAAGGTGAAGCGCGGCGACACGCTCTTCAAGATTGCCCGTCTGTTCAATACGACAGTGGACAAGATCAAGAGATGGAACAGCCTGCGCGGCAGTTCGATCACTCCCGGCACGCGGCTCCTCGTTCGCGGCACCTAGTCGGGCGGTCCACGCCGCACTCACCGTCGCAACTCCTGCAAATCCGCGCGTCGGACGGCGCGCGGATTCTGCACCATCCAGCCGTCATCCGCCGCGAATCCCTAACGATTGCGCGAGCGCGCTCCCTTGCACCCCGGGTGTCATGCTCGCGTGCATGCGATCGGCAGCTGTCTTCGGGATTGAGGCGTGCGGTGTCCAGGTCGAAGTGGATGTTTCGCATGGCATCCCGTGCTTCAACATGGTGGGGCTGCCGGACGCATCCGTCCGTGAGAGTCGCGACCGGATCCGGAGTGCCATCCGCAACTCTGGCTTCGACTTCCCCGGGAGCCGGATCACGGTGAACCTCGCGCCGGCCGACATCCGTAAGGCCGGATCATCTTTCGACCTGCCGATTGCGCTCGGCGTCCTCGCCGCTGCCGGCTTCGTTCAACGCCGCGACGTCCACGACGTGCTGCTCATTGGTGAACTGTCGCTCGATGGTGGGATCCAGTCGGCGCGCGGCGTCCTGCCGATCGCTGCGGCGGCGCGGCGGGACAACTGCCCCGCCCTGCTGCTGCCGCGGCCCAATCACGCGGAGGCGGCCGTCGTTGAAGGGCTCCGATTATTCGGGGTGCGCTCGTTGAATGAAGCCGTGCAGGCGCTGAATGATCCAGACGGGTTCGCGGCATTTGCCGGGCCGCCGCCGACTCCCCCCGCGATGCCGCCGCCGGCGACTGATGGCGACTTCAGCGACGTGCATGGTCAGGCCATGGCCCGCCGCGCCCTCGAGATCGCGGCGGCCGGTGGGCACAACACGCTCATGGTTGGTCCGCCGGGATCGGGAAAGACGATGATGGCGCGGCGGCTCGCCGGGGTGTTGCCGCCGCTGGTGTTCGACGAGGCACTGGAAGTGACAGCGATCCACTCGGTCGCCGGCCTGCTCCCGCCCGGCAACGGCCTCGTCTCTCATCGTCCGTTTCGCGCCCCGCACCACACGGTCTCAGACGTCGCGCTGGTTGGCGGAGGGGCGCAGCCACGGCCCGGAGAGATCAGCCTTGCCCATCACGGCGTTCTCTTCCTCGACGAGATGGCGGAGTTCAGCCGGCATGTGCTGGAGGTGCTCCGCCAGCCGCTCGAGGAAGGCTGCGTGCGGATCGCGCGCGCGGCCCGGACGTGTACCTTCCCCGCCCGCTTTATGCTCGTCGGCGCGATGAACCCGTGCCCGTGCGGATATTCGGGCGACGCCGTCCGCGTCTGCCGGTGTACCACCCAGCAGATCGACCGCTATGCCTCCCGGCTGTCGGGTCCACTGCGCGACCGGATCGATCTGAGTGTCGCGGTCGCGGCCATGCCGGCGCGCGAACTCAGCGAAGCGGCCGGCGGCGAAGCATCGGTCGCGATCAGGGATCGAGTGATCGCGGCGCGCGAGCGGCAGCGTGAGCGCGGCGGCACGCTGAACGCGCGGCTTTACGGAAAACGGCTCCGGGCCGCGACCGCGCTGGACGGGGATGCGCGGCGCGTTCTCGACACCGCGTTGACCAAGCTGTCGCTCACGGCGCGCGGACATGACCGGGTGCTCCGCGTGGCCCGAACCATAGCGGATCTCGACGGCGGCGCGACTATCGGCGGCGTCCACCTCGCTGAAGCGCTTCAGTTCAGGGGAGACTATTGAGGGCGGCCGGATGCTTTCGCTCTCCGGCCTCTACAACTTCCAACTTCCAACTTCCAACTACCAAGCCACGCAGATTGTCTCGAACGGCTCCGTTGGAAGTTGGTAGTTGGAGAGTCTCTGTTTAGCGGGTCAGTGAAGGGCCGTTGATTGAAGGACGTCGAGGACGACAGGGATCGGCGCGGTGAGCAGGCTCGCGATGAGGTCGGTGGCGTCGAGGCCGCGCTGTTGCGCGGTGCGGAGCACCGAGGCCAGGACCTGCTGGGTCTGAGCCCCGCGCGGGGTGCGATTACCACTGCCGCAGGTCTTGCGCGTGATCACGGCGGGGCGTAGCGCGTGCTCGGCCCGCCCGGAAGAAGACAAGCATCGCCCCATTCGGCCCGAGCAGCGACTTCAGCGTCCGAGTCGCGCCATTCTGGTCGATCAACTCGAAGTCCGGCACCGTCTCGCCGACCTGTGGGCCGATCTTCTGAACGTCGGGATCCGGCACCTGCCTGGCAGCCGCGCCGAGGCTCACGAAGCCGACCAGAAGCGCCGCCAGTGCGACCGATGTATGCATGGAATTAGCGTGCACTACAAATGAAGGCGGAGCCTGACAGCATCAGAGGATCCGGAAGTCCCGGAATGTTAGAGCGGCGAGGGTCCGCTGCAGGAATGGGTGGCCGAGAGAAGCCTCTCCGGCTGACGGCGGCGTGGACAACGTCCTATTTTAGACGTGCGACGTGCGAGGGGGCGACCGTGTGACGTGCCGACGGGCGACCGTGCGACAGGCGGGTGCGACGTTCGAAAATACCTGATTTCGTGGGGTTCTCGGTTACCGCCTCGATTTTCAGGTGTTTCAGCACATCGCCCGTCGCACGTCGCTGTCACCCTCGCTGTAGCCGGACCTGATGGCGCGGAGACATGCCGAGGTAGTTCTCCAGAAACGCCGTATTCGAAGAAAGCCGGCTTGTTGCGCAGAGACAACCGCAGGTACGAATACGACCCCTTGAGCTGCCAGTCCGGAAGGGGCTTCCAGTCGGGTGCGATTTCAGGCCGCGCGTGCTGCCGTCCACCGC
>JACDDJ010000493.1:0-910 GCA_013817065.1 Acidobacteriota bacterium | reverse complement strand
ACCGCGTTGGCGAACGGGAAATTGACCAGGACGTGCGTGACCGGGGCGTTCCGTGCCTTGGGGGCTCGGGTCTGAAAACGGGACTTATGTTGCCTCCTGACCTCGTTAATGCTTCCTATCGTGCAAGGGGAGTCCGGTTCGACGACTACACGTTCCGTCTGGGCAGTTGGTGGCGTCGAGGGTGGGGTCGAAGAGGAAGCTGAAGACGGCGTCGAATTCGGTCGTGAGGTGTGCGGCGAAGCGCCGGGCGTCGGCGAGGCGGCTGGGCCGCCCGGTGAGCAGGTCGCCGAGGCGGTTGACGTAGAGGCCGCGCGCGACGGCGAGGCCGTGCTCGGACACGTCGCCGTCGCGATATCGATCGCGGGTGGCGAGCGCGGCCTGCAGCAGTGCCTGCACCTGCGGGGCAAACGGATGTTGGGGATGGTCCAGCATCATCGTGCGGCAGCGGCGGAGCAGATGGGCGAGACAGGTCTGGTGCGCCGCGTGGACAAAATTGCCGGTACGGCGCCCAGCCATCGCGCTGCAGGACCCCCGCGTAGTCCGCGCCGAGCACGGCGGCGGCTTGGGCAAAGCCCCGCCCCTCTTGAATCGCATACACCGTCGTGTCGCGGGTCACAAACGCCCAGAGCCACCACGCGCTCGCGGTGATCCTCAACAAACAACTCGGCCTGTCCTTCGGCAAGATCGTCCAGCTGCTGCGCGACCGCTTCGGGCTCACCGTCACACGGGCCGGCTGGTCCACGCCGTCCACCGCGCCGCCCGCCAGGCGCAGCCGACCTACGAGGCGCTCTGCGACACGGTCCGCGGCAGTCCGGTCGTGACGCCCGATGAAACCGGCTGGAAAGTCGGCGGTCACCCGTGGTGGCTCTGGGCGTTTGTGACCCGCGACACGACGGTGTATGCGATTCAA
>JACDDJ010000492.1 GCA_013817065.1 Acidobacteriota bacterium | reverse complement strand
ACTTACCGCGGTCGCCAGGATCACGACGTGACTTTCCCTCGGGATCAGTTTCTGACGGCATGGGTCGTGCTCGAGCGTGACACCGCCGGGACGAAGGACCCTGCCGGGCGGGAGCCGTTCTACCGGGCCGGATTCAAGGCGCTCTCCGACGCGTTGCACGGTGTTCCAGGTGTGCGCGCCGTCTCGTACGCAACCGAAATGCCCGGCACGACCTTCGGCCGCTTCCGATTGGAGTTCGCAACGCCCGAAGTCGCCGCCGGTGCGGTGGCACACAGCGACGGCTTATGGGTGCGGAGCGCAGGTGTGGGTGCGAACTATTTCGAGAGCACCGGATCTTCGCTGGCGAGCGGATGCTGGTGCGTGTGCTTGGCGTCGTCGCGGCGATCGCGCTGGCGCTGTCTATGGCGGGCATCTACGCGATGGTGTCGTTCACACTGGCCCGCAGAACGCGCGAGATCGGCATCCGCGTCGCTCTGGGTGCGGCACCTCGCCGGATCATCACCGGCACCTTCTCGCGAGCCTTCCTACAGGTTGGGCTGGGTGTCGTTATGGGCGGTCTGCCCAGCGCTGCGCTGCTGATCGTCGGCGCTCAAGACTCCGGCGGCATGAGTGGCCCGGGCCTGGCCGTCATGCTCGCGGTCGGTGTCTTCGTCGTTGGCGTGGCGCTGCTCTCATGCGCAGTGCCGCTGCGCCGCGCGTTACGCATCGAGCCGATGCAGGCGCTGAGGGCTGACTGACGTTTTAGGTCTAACGAAGCAGGACATGCGACGAGTGCGATTCGGCGGAGCGATGAGCCTCGACGGCTTCATCGCCGGACCAGAAGGACAGGCTGACTGGATCCTGATGGATCCGGAGCTCGACTTTGCAGCGCTATTCAACCAGTACGACACGCTGCTGATCGGTCGCCGGACCTTCATGGCGATGGCCGCGACCAGCCAGGCGGAGCCAATGGCTGGCTTTTCGACGTACGTGTTCTCGCGGACGCTCCGTCCGCAGGATTATCCCGGCTTCACCATCGTGAGCGAGGATGCAGCAGGGGCAGTTAGACGGCTCCGGCAGCAACCCGGCAAGGACATCGCACTCTTCGGCGGCGGCGTCCTGTTCCGGAGCCTGTTGGAGGCAGGGCAGGTCGACACCGTTGAGATATCACTGATCCCGGTCCTTCTTGGAGACGGCATTCCGTTGCTCCCACCCCCGTACGGCAAGGTGGGACTGAAGCTAATCAATCAAAAAGTGCTGAAGACGACCGGAACCATCTCGCTCGAATACGCGATCCAAGACCGCTGATCTTAAGATCTCCGGCGCAGGACGTCTCCACTTCCGCTACGCAGAACACGTGGTGTTGACGTCCTCGGCGTTCGCCCTGACCCGGCTGCGGCAGCCGCTCGGGCAAGTCCACCATCCCGGTGACGAGAACTGGCTTCGCTTGACCTCCCACGACAGCCGGCAGACGCGGCATCTCGCGATCACGCCCTCGTCGAACAGCAGGTCGATCCCCTGGTCGGGGATAGAGACATCCTTGCGCCCGCGCAGCAGGGTCTTCACCGCGGCCAGGATCGGAGTTATCGACTCAGTGCGCATCCAACCGATTCAGCCTTATGACGGATGCGAGCAGTTCCTTTGCCGCGGAGTCGGGCCGGGATGCCGACTCGACGGGCTCCCAGCCGAGCGACTCGCCGATCTCTTCTGCGACGTCGACGAGCCGCCGACTGACTCTGAAAGCCCCGTGGGGGGTATGAACGATGCCGCGATCGATGGACGGATGCCGGAATAACGCCATGACTGCTTCTGCCTCCTGCTTGTGCCAGCAGTGGGGGCAACGGCGGTGCCGGGCCCCATTCGTAAGATCTGGCCGTTTTAGTCGATCAGAGCGGTGGCGATCCGTTACTTTTTCGTCAGCCGCTTACGAATCCGTGCGCATCGACGCGGATCCGCGGGACGGCGACCGGCGTCATACGCTGATGGCACATGCCCCCAGGAGAACCGATATGACTTATGACGTGGTGATCGCCGGCGGTGGGCCGGCGGGCCTGGCCGCGGCACTCACGCTCGGGCGGTCACGCAAGCGCGTCCTGCTGTGTGACGCCGGGCCCCGCCGCAACGCCGCCGCCGTGCACCTGCACAACTTCGTCACTCGGGACGGCATTACGCCGGCTGAATTCCGCCGGATCGGTCGCCAGCAGCTCGAGCCGTACGCCCACGTCGAAACCCGCGAAGCGCGGATCGAGGAAGTGCGCGGCACGCGCGGATCGTTCGACGTCAGGTTATCAACCGGGAGCATCAAGGCCCGCCGGATCCTGCTGTGCACCGGCATGGTGGACGAATCGCCGGAGATCGAGGGCCTGGGCTCACTCTGGGGCAAGTCGATCTTCATCTGCCCCTACTGCCATGCCTGGGAAGTGCAGAATCGACGATTCGCTTACCTGGCAACCAGCCTGGAGAAGATCGACTTCGCGCTGTTGCTCCGCGGCTGGGCGTCCGACGTGATCGTCCTCACTCAGGGCCGACTGAACGTTCCGGACGATGTGCGTGCACGCCTGAAGGCGGGCGGCGTGCAGGTGGACGACAGACCGATCGCTCGTCTCGTGCCGGCCAGCGATGGCCTGGAGATGGAACGGATCGAGTTCACCGACGGATCGTCCATCGAGCGCGACGTGCTGTTCCTTCATCCGCCGCAGCACCAGATCGAGATCGTCACGTCACTGGGACTCGCGCTCGATGCGGCCGGTTACGTCCAGCTCGACCCGGTCACGCTCGAGACGTCCGTCCCCGGCGTCTACGCGGCCGGTGACCTGCTCGCACCGATGCAGGGTGCGCTCATCGCCGCTGCATCCGGGACGCTGACGGCCGGTGTCCTGAATCACGCGTTGACCGTGGAACTGGCGATCGAGGGATTGCTGGCATAGCTACTCGAGCAGTGCCGCAAGCGCCGCGAAGTCGAACGTTTCCTTCACTCGCTGCTGCCAGGCGCGACGTTCGATCTGCTTCGGATCGGGATCGTTCGAAAAGCTGATCGCGATCATCTGGATGCGGTCGGTACGACCCGCTAATTCACCTTCGACCCGCAGCCGTTCGTGCTAGTGTCACCGAAACCTGATGGACCGCGCATCCTCCTCCGAGTCTTCCCTCATTCGATCGATAGGCACCATCGGCCTGGCGGCCGGCATCGTCAACGTCACGGTGGGCGGCGGCATCTTTCGGTTGCCGGCCGATATGGCGGCGACGCTCGGCCCAACCGCGCCGATCGCTTACCTGCTCTGTGCGGTTGCGATGGGGCTGATCGTCCTGTGCATGGCGGAGGCGGGCAGTCGCGTGTCGCTCACCGGCGGACCGTACGCGTACGTCGGCGTCGCCTTTGGTCCGTTCCTGGGCTTTCTCTCGGGGTTCCTGCTCTGGATGGTGATGACGTTCGTCATGGCCGCCGTCGCCACCGTGCTGGTGGCCAGTCTCGGCGCTCTCGTGCCGGCCTTATCTTCCCGCGGCGCATCGACGGCGGTGCTCGTCATCATCTACGGCGTCTTCGCGACGATCAACATCCTCGGGGTCTCGCGCGGTGCAAGGGTCAACACGGTTCTGACCGTCGCCAAGATCCTGCCGCTGTTGCTGCTGATCGCGGGCGGGCTGTTCGCGATCGATTCGGCGAACCTGGTGATCGCTGACCCACCCGCCATATCGACGCTGGCGCGCAGCAGTATCCTGCTCATCTTCGCGTTCGCGGGCATTGAGGCGGCGCTCGTCCCTGGCGGCGAGATGAAGAATCCAGCCCGCACCGTACCGGCGGCTATCTTCATCGCCATGGTTGCCATCACCGTCCTCTACGCCGGCCTGCAGTTCGTCGCGCAGGGCGTCCTCGGCCCCGAGCTCGCGAACTCGAAGGCCGCCCCTCTCGCCGAAGCGGCTGGAGTCGCGATCGGGGGCTGGGCGAAGACTCTCCTGCTCGTCGGCGCGGTGGTATCGATGCTCGGCCACGCTGGCGCGATGATCCTGGTGGCGCCCCGCACTGTGTTCGCGTTCGCACGCGACGGCTTTCTGCCGGCGACGCTGGCGGGCGTCCACCCCATTCATCGCACGCCGGTTGCCGCCATCCTGCTGCAGTGCGCACTGGTTCTCGGGCTCGCCATCACCAGCACGTTCGAGCGGCTCGCGATCCTGGCCAATCTCGCCACGCTCGTCATGTACGCGATGTGCTGCCTGGCAA
>JACDDJ010000491.1 GCA_013817065.1 Acidobacteriota bacterium | reverse complement strand
GACGCGATCCATTGTGCGGCCATCAGTATTCCAGTGCGCAGCGAGCAGGAACCCCTGGAGGTAGGGCAGCCGCTCCGCGTTGAAGTCCGCCTTGCGGTGCTCCACCATGCGATCTGCCGTGTAGTTCCTGACCGGCGATCCAAAGTACTGCCGTGCGACAGTGTTGAACGTGCTCAAGACTCGCTCGAACGTCCAGATGCCGGAGCGCCAGAGCGTGACGATCCCGTAATATTCCGTCACGCCTTCCGTGAACCAGTAGAGCCGTTCATCTGCGGGCCGATTCAGTCGACGCGCATTCCACGTATGGAACAGCTCGTGAGCGAAGCCGTCGGCCGCATCCACCGGTTGTGCCGTATCGCGAGACAACTCCAGCACCATCGCCTGCGTTCGGGCTTCACCCCCCCACTGTCCCGCGGCCTTGTCGGTCGCAAGTAAGAACACCAGATGGCCTGACAGCCCCCGATCTCTCCAGATGTCCGTCTGCACTTGTGCGATGCGGTCGAGAAGATCCGTCGTCTCCCTGTCTGGAAACTTCCAGGCGCCGCGTGTCACGAGGACAAGTCCCTCCCCGGATCGTGCGATGCGGAAATCTCCGCCGGCAAATACCGCCTTTCGCAATTCGCCGAGTGTCGTTGAGAATTCCTGAGTTCGACGATCTATGCCGAAGCTATTCGCCAGGCGCCAGTCGGCTGGGAATCCCTCCCAGCGGATGTCGCAGCGCACGCGCTTGTCGCTGGCTCCCTCCGGCACCGGCCAGCCCTGTTCTGCGAGAAAATAGAAATGCGTCGCTTCTCGTCGTGGCTGCGCGGTCTGCTTCGCTCCATCGGGGAGCGTGAGCTGAACTTCGAAGGGATCGGCACGGACGACATATCGAAGCACTTGCGCGTCGCACCGGTCGGCGAGTGCCGGTAGGACGAGGAAGAGCACAGCCACGCCGGCCGCGAGACCGATCAGGCACGATTCTCTTCGCATTCAGCGTTCTCTGGTTGTGGCGGGTTGGCGGGCCCACCGGGGTCTCGTGATGAGTTTCGCATCTCTGCGCGCAGTATTCTAGGCTACTTTCCGGTGAAGAGCTCAGCGGTGTTCGAGAAGGAGGTGTCGCCCGAGATCGATCTGGTGGGGATGGCCGACGGTGCGGTCGCCTACCAGCTGTCGAGGCTCAAGTCGATCGTTGCCGTAATTCACAATGACGTCCTGAAGAGGCTAAACGGACGGCGTCATCAAGCCGGCCTGGACTGGCGCGAGTTGGTCGATGCGGCTTTCAAGGATCTCGTCGGCTCGCCGTGCGTGAACCGGTGGGCGGTCAGTCTTGACGGAGCGCGATGACGGGATCGACGGTTGCCGCCTGGCGAGCCGGCAGGTAACTGGCGGCGGCGACGATCCCGGCAATGACCACGCCCGCGATCGCCAAGGACGCGACGTCTCCGACGGTCACGCCGAAGAGCATGGCGGCGACGGTCTGGCCAGCCAGAACGATGAGCAGGACGCCCCCGACCAATCCAACGCCCAGGACCGCGGCGGATTCCCACATCACGGACGCCACCACGTCCCGGCTCCTGGCGCCAAGTGCGAGGCGAATGCCGATATCCTTCTTCCGCTGCGTCACGGAATAGGAGACGACGCCATACAGCCCGACGGCCGTGAGGAACAGAGCCAGGAGCGCAAATGGTCCGGACACATCTGCGACCAGCCGCTCCTGTAGCAGGGAGTCCTGCGCCATCCGCTCCAGGCTTCGAAACCCATAACGGACGCCTGGGTCGAGTTCCATCAACGCGTTTCTCAGCGACGGGATTGTCGCGTCCGCCGCCGCGGTCGATCGCACGATCCACTGGCCGCTCGGCCGCTTGATCGCGGCTTGCGAGAGTGGCACGAACACAATGGGCCGGAACTCTTCCCGAAGGTCGCGGTACTTCGTGTCTTCGGCCACGCCGATGATCTCGTACAGCGTGCGCGGCTCGTAGGCGGAAGCCTCGAGCCAGAACCGCTGACCCAGTACGTGCCCGGCGGCGCCGAACACGCGTGTGAAGGCCTCGTTCACGATCGCGACTTTCGCCGCCGCCGGCGCCAAGTCGTGGTCGTTGAAATCTCGTCCGCCACGTAACTCCGTCGTCATGGCCTGGAAGTACCCGGTGCCGATCATGTTGCGAAGGACAACCCGCGCGTTGTCGGCGTCCGCCCCGTCCATCCAGGCTCGATTGTTCCAGTTGCCGCCGCTCAAGGGCACGATGAGCGCTTCGGCGCTCGCGGTGACGGCGGGAAGGGCACTGAGGCGCTCGGTGAGCTGGCGGCGAAACGCAGCGACGCCGTCCGGCGGCAATCGAAGATCTGTGAATGAGATGTCGGCCACCACGACACCATGGGATTCGAAGCCGGCGTCTATCGACTGCAGATTGCTGAGACTCCTGACGAACAGCAAGGTCCCGACCAGCAACGCGAACGAGACGGCAACTTGAGACGCGAGCAACACGCGCCTGAGGCGCGCCCCCTGCCGTCCGCGCGTCATGCTGCGGCCCTCGCGCCCGAGCGCCAGCGAGGATTCTACGGCCGTGGCTCGAAGGACCGGAACGGCGGCGAACACCATCCACGTCACCAGAATCAGCGCCACGGCAAAGGCGAAAACCCGAACGTCGAGTGAGAGCGGCAGATCGATACGGCCACTCTCACCTGACAGCAGGGATACGAAGAGGCCACTCAGCACGCGGGCCACCGCCAACCCACACAGGACGCCCACGGTGGCGAGTAACATGCTCTCGGTCATCATCTGCTGCAACAGACGGTGCCTGGTAGCGCCGAGCGCGAGCCGTACCGCGACTTCCTTCTGCTGGGCGGCGGTCCGCGCGAGCATAAGATGCGCGAGGTTGGTGCAGGCGACGAGGAGTACCAAACCAGTGACCGCAAATAGCGTGAGTAAGGGCGCCGAATACTGGTCCCGCAGGCGCGACAATCCCGTCCCCGCCGGGAGCGTCACGAGTTTCATGTCGAGGTACGGCTGGACGCTCGCCGTTGGATAATTGGCGGGGAGCGTCGACTGGAAGATCGCTCTCGCTCGCGACTCGACGTACGCGTGCGCCTGCGTCGCCGAGACACCGGGCTTCAGGCGGCCCATGACCGTCAACCACCAGAGATTGCCGGCCTGCAGCCGGGCGTCGGTACCGTGCCACGCAGCGGAGGCGCAGATCGGCATCGCCACGTCAAACGTTTTTCCGACCTCGAGTCCAAAGAAATCCGGGGGTGTGACGCCGATGATCTCGAGTTGCGCCTTCCCGGCGGCCCATTGTCGTCCGATCACGGAGGCGTCGCCGCCGAACTCGCGCTGCCAGAACCCATGACTGATGACGACACCAGTGGCCAGGCCGCAGCCTCGATGGTCATCAGTTCCGGCAAAGAGACGCCCAAGAGCGGGCTGAACGCCGAGAACGTGAAAGAGGTTCCCACTCACCCAGAGCCCAGCCACGCGCCGTGTTTCTCCTCGCGGCGCGATGTCGAGGGGTTCATCGGCCCAAGCAAACAGCCCGGAGAACGCGTCCTTGTCCTGGGCATCACGAAGCTGCTCCCACAACGGGTTCGTCATGGCGTTGGGGCGCATCCAGGTTCCCCTGGCGTGCGTCATGTCTTGCAGCCGCAGTTCGACTAGTTCGTGCGGCGCAGCGACGGGCAGTGTCCGGAACCTGACCGCATTCAGCAACTGGAAGATTGCGGTATTGGCCCCCGCGCCCAAGGCGAGAGAGAGAATCGCAACGGCGGCAAAGCCCGGATTGAACCGAATTGCACGAAAAGCGTCACGGAGATCTTGTGAAATGACGTTGAACATAGAGATCAATCCCCGTCGAGTGCCTCTGAGCCACCACCCTCGTTATGCCGGCAGCATACTTTGAATCGTTGCGCCCGCGCTTCGGCTCGCTCAGGTACCCACGCCAGACGGCCGCATCAGCGTTCGTGTCCGGCAGCCCCAGCGCGGACGACCGCGAAATCGCAGCTCTCGTTCGCAAGGAAGCGCACCGCTCCAGCTCCGCAGATTGTCCTGCGGACGCTTATCCGCACGCCGGAGGTGACCCGATCTATCTAGACTAGTTCGTCGCTGGACGCTTTTTGCGGCATGCCAGCAAAGGCGCTGGGCTCCGAGGCAGAGCGAGAAGAGGGTCTAAACTCTACTTGCCGCAACGCGCGACGGCGCGCTCGCGCGCCAGGGGATGACAGTCC
>JACDDJ010000490.1 GCA_013817065.1 Acidobacteriota bacterium | reverse complement strand
CCGACGAACAGGTCGTTGATCCCGTACTCGCCCTGCAGGAAGATCGAGCACGGCACGATCTTCTTCTTGTCCTTGAGGATGATCTCGACCATCTCGGCGGCCGCGGATCCTGGTGCGTACCAGGCGCTCGTGCCAACCAGTTTCGTGATTTCCGCACCGCCGTTGGCCGTGCGCTCCCCGATCGCCTTGATCCTCTCGGCGGTCAGGCCCGGATAATCCGGCAGCGGGATGCCGGCAATCGTGGAGTATCGCGGCAGCGGGACCATCGTGTCGCCGTGCCCGCCGAGGACAAAGGCGTGGATGTTCTCCACCGAGACACCGGTCTCGAGTGCGATGAAGGCGCGCATCCGCGCCGAGTCGAGCACACCGGCCATGCCGATGACGCGCTCCCGCGGGAACCCGCTGAGGCGATACACCGCCTGGCACATCGCGTCGAGCGGATTGGCCACCGGCACGATGATCGTGTTGGGCGAGTGCTTCACGATCTGCTCGGTGACCGACTGCATGATCTTGTAGTTGACGTTGAGCAGGTCATCGCGGCTCATGCCCGGCTTGCGGGGCACGCCCGAGGTGATGACCACGACGTCTGACCCGGCCGTCTGCGCCCAGCCCTCTTCGTTGGCGCCGTAACCGACGACCCGCGAGTCCGAGCCTTCGATCGGGCAGGCTTCGAACATGTCGAGCGCGATTCCGCCGGCCTTTTGATCCGCGATGTCGATGATGACGACATCGGCGAGCTCCTTGTCGGCGATCGCCCGGGCAACTGTGGCACCGACGTTCCCAGCGCCGCCTACAACTGTGACTTTACGATTCATGAACAGGGTTCCTCGTTTACATGTTCCCGATGATCTTGTCGGCGAACTCCGACGTGCGCACTTCCGTGGCGCCGTCCATCAGCCGGGCGAAGTCGTAGGTCACGTGCTTCGCCGCAATTGCGCCGTCCATGCCCTTGACGACCAGGTCCGCCGCCTCGCCCCACCCGAGATGACGAAGCATCATCTCGCCTGACAGGATGACGGAGCCAGGATTCACCTTGTCCTGGTCGGCGTATTTCGGCGCAGTGCCGTGCGTGGCTTCGAAAATCGCGTGGCCGGTGATGTAGTTGATGTTGCCGCCCGGGGCGATCCCGATCCCGCCGACCTGCGCGGCCAGCGCGTCGGACAGGTAGTCGCCATTCAGATTGGGAGTAGCGATGACGTCGAACTCCTCCGGCCTGGTCAGGACCTGCTGCAGCGTGATGTCCGCGATCGCATCCTTGATGACGATGCCGGCACCCGGCCGTCCTTCGGGAATGCGGCACCACGGCCCGCCGTCGATTTCCACGGCGCCGAAGAACTGCTTCGCGACCTGGTAACCCCAGTCGCGGAAGGCGCCCTCGGTGTACTTCATGATGTTGCCCTTATGGACGAGCGTGACGCTCTTGCGTCCGGTCTGAACCGCGTAGCTGATCGCGCTGTGGATCAGCCGCTCGGAGCCGAGGTAGCTCATGGGCTTCAGGCCGAGGCCCACCTGGACACCGGCGGCGCGCTTCGGCGCGCCGATCTCCTCGAGCGCCTTCTGCCACTCCATCGTCACCGCGGAAGAGCCAAAACGGATCTTCTGGAAGTCCTTCGGAAATTCTTTCGCGAAGAAATCGAGGACCTTTTGCGCCTCGGGCGTGCCCGCGGCGAATTCAATGCCCGTGTAGATGTCTTCCGTGTTCTCCCGGAAGATCACCATATCGACTTTCTCGGGATGTCTGACCGGCGAGGGCACGCCCTTGTACCAACGAACCGGACGCAAGCAGACAAAGAGGTCGAGGAGCTGACGGAGGGCGACATTCAACGACCGGATGCCACCGCCCACGGGTGTCGTCAGTGGCCCCTTGATGCCGACGTAGTACGCGCGGAACGCCTCGATCGTGTCGTCGGGCAGCCAATTCTGAAACTGCTTGAAGCTCTTCTCGCCTGCGTAGACTTCCATCCACGCCAGTTTTCGCTTGCCGCCGTACGCCTTCTCGACCGCCGCGTCGAGTACGCGCACGCTGGCCCGCCAGATGTCCGGCCCGGTGCCGTCGCCCTCGATGAATGGAATGATCGGGTCGTCGGGGACCACCAGCCGGCCGTTCACCCGCGTAATCGCGGTGCCGGTGGCGGGAGGTTTCACGTTTGTAAATGTAGGCATATGGATTAGGTCACATCACCATCGCGGCGTTACGCGTTCTTCACAGAAGCTGTGGAAAAGTGTGTGGAAATCGTACGATCAAACGGCCATCTAATGCATGATTGCGCGCAATCGAGCGGTTTGCACCACGATGGTGCGCGTGGCGGTCGCTGATCCTGCAGAACCGGAACATTATACTTTGCGCATGAAACTTGTCGTTGCCGATCCGCTCCCCGTTTCCGCCATCGAAGTACTGCGCAGTGTTCCAGGTTGGATCGTCGACGCGCGCGCGCAGCGCTCGGCCGAACAACTCGTTGCCGACGTGGCCGACGCCCACGCCATCATCGTACGCAGCGCCACGACCGTCGATCGTGCGCTCATCGCAGCGGCGCCCCATCTTCGGGTAATCGCCCGCGCCGGAACCGGTGTGGACAACGTCGACGTAGAAGCCGCAACTGAGCGCGGCATCCTCGTCATGAACGCCCCCGGTGCCAACAGCATCAGTGTCGCGGAATTGACGCTCGCCTTACTGCTGGCGCTGTCGCGCGGCATCGCCGCCGCTGACGCCGCGATGAAGAAAGGTGTCTGGGACAAGAAGCGTCTCACCGGCGTCGAGCTTCGCGGCAAGACTCTCGGCATCGTTGGTCTCGGCCGCATCGGACAGGAAGTTGCGGCACGCGCCCGATCCTTCGGAATGGATCTCGTTGCGCACGATCCCTTCATCGCTGAACAAGTTGCCGCGAATCTTGGGATCACCCTGATGCCGCTCGACGATCTCTGCGCCACCGCCGACTACATCACGCTCCACATCCCGGTGCTCGTCGAGACCCGGCACCTGCTGAACAAGGAACGGCTCGCGCTCTGTAAAACCGGTGTTCGAATTGTGAACACGGCGCGGGGAGAACTGATCGACGAGGCGGCACTCGCCGACGCTATCGAGGCAGGCAGCGTCGCGGGCGCAGCCATTGACGTCTTTGAAAAGGAGCCGCCGTCTGATTGGCGACTGGCCAGCATGCGGCAAGTTGTCGCCACACCGCACATCGCTGCATCGACCGTCGAGGCCCAGGAGCTCGTCGGGACGGAAACAGCAACCGCAGTCCGGGATTTTCTGCGCGACGGCACCATCACGAATGCGGTCAACTTCTCGTCCGTTCGCGGAGACGATGCGGGCCAGTTGCGACCGTTCATGACGTTGGCCGACCGCATGGGCACGCTCTTGTCACAGTTGGTGAGTGGGCGCACCCATTCCTTGAACATCCGCTACTACGGGCCGCTGTTGAGCACACACGGCTCGCTCGTCTCAAAAGCGGCCGTCGCCGGCATGCTGCGTCCGATCCTGTCCAATGCCGTCACAGTGGTGAACGCGCGCGCGGTCGCCGAACAGCGTGGCATCGAGATCATCGAGTCCCGCAGCTCCCGTCAGCGTGATTTCGCCCATCTCTTATCCCTGAAGCTGCAGACGAGCGAGGGTGAACACTGGATCGAAGGGACCGTATTCGAACCGGGCAGCCCGCGCCTCGCTTCGATAGACGGCGTTGAGATCGAGGCGCCGCTCGAAGGCACGATGCTCGTGATCAGCAATGATGACAAGCCGGGCGTGATCGGCGAGGTTGGCACCATCCTCGGACGCCACGACATCAACATCGCGAGCTTCGCCCTTGGCCGCGGCCGCGGCGGCGCTGTCGGCGTCGTAAACCTGGATCTGGAACAGGTGCAGGATCTGTCGGGCGCGGTCGAGGAATTGCGCGCCGTCCCTGGGATGCGCCGTGTCTCGCTGGTCCAGCTCTAGGAGTCCGTCCGAGTAATCGGGGTGATGGCCGCATTACCTTGTGACCTCGTGCTGCGCGCCGCAGATGTGCGTCGCCGCTCTCGGCGAGGGCCGCCGGGATGTGCTGTGCCTGGTCGTGCCGAGCGCGCGAAGCGTGGCGGGATCATCAGTTCACACGCAGAGGCGATACAGCTTGAGAATGTTGTGCGTCGTGCACACCAACGACCATTCGCCTTGCACCTTCTCGAATCCCCGCAACAAGAATTGGCGGAAACCGCGCGCCTGTTTGAT
>JACDDJ010000489.1 GCA_013817065.1 Acidobacteriota bacterium | reverse complement strand
CTACAAGCGCGTGCCGGTAGTCGCGTACGGAGCCACCGCGATCCCGGCCACTATGGACGGCGGCGGCGTCCTCCATCAGAGCCGGGACCCCCTCCACGTGGCACGCATCGTCGACGCGGTGATGAGCGACCGGCAGATCGAAGAGGCTGTCCTCGCGTCCCAGGATGGCGCACTCGGACGCCTGCAGGCGAGGGATTTCGCCGGGACGCTGCTGCGATTCGTCGAGGGTGTCACCGGCAGTCCGCCGCAGCCGGCGCCAGACGTGGCGTGGGACTTCTGGCAGCAGTTCGATCTGTTCGAGCGGCTCGAGGAGCTGAGACAATTTCGTCCCGCGGTGTACCAGGCGCTGCCGCCAGATCCATCTCCCGGCCGTCCCGGCCAGCCGGCCGATCGATGATCCGCAACCTGTGATCGTCAACCAGTGGGTGCCGGCGGCGCACAGGGGCGACGCGATTGGCGACAGCGCGCGCACAGTCCGGGCGATGCTTCGCGCGCGGGGCCTTCAATCGGACCTGTTCGCCATGACGATCGATGAGGATCTTCGCGGCGACGTTCGCGAGTTCTCCGACCCGGCGGCCCGAACGGGCGACGTCACGATCTTTCACTTCGCGCTGCCGTCGCCGATGACCGAGGCGTTCGCGTCGCTTCGCGGGCGACGCGTGCTGCAGTACCACAACATCACCCCGGCGCAGTTCTTTGCGCCGTACGATGTCGGCATGTTTCGCCTCGCGGCACTCGGGCGAAGCGAGCTGCGGACGCTGGTCGGCCGGGTCGACCTCGCGCTCGGGGACTCCGACTTCAATCGGCAGGAGCTCGAGGCGATGGGCTTCGATCCCACGGGCGTGGTGCCGATCGCCGTCAACACCGACCGGATCACAACGGCGCCCCGTCGTCCGGCGCTGGAGAAAATCCTGTCGGACGGACTGATCAACATCCTGTTCGTCGGACGGATCGTCCCGAACAAGCGCATCGAAGACCACATCCGGCTCGCCGAGGTCTACAAGCGCTACGTCGACAGCTACTACCGCTTCATCTTCGTCGGACGCTACGATGGGGTGCCGCGCTACTACGCTCAGATCCGCGCGCTCATCAATCAGTACGAGATGCTGCCGGACCGATTCTGGTTCACCGGCTCGGTGCCGGACGAGGATCTGGCGGCGTTCTACCGCTGGGCCGACGTCTACGTGTCATTGAGCGAGCACGAGGGCTTCTGCGTGCCGCTGGTCGAAGCGATGGCGGCGGACGTTCCCGTGCTGGCATATGCTGCGGGGGCGGTGCCCGAGACATTGGGCGGCGCGGGCGTCCTGTTCTCGCCGAAGGACCTGGAGCTGGCGGCCGAAGCGATGGGGATGCTGGTTTACGATCGGCCGGTTCGCGACGCCGTCATCGCCGGCCAGCGGAAGCGGTTATTGGATTTTTCGACGGAGCGGGTCGACGCCCAGCTATGGGCCGCCCTGGCGCCGTTCGGCATAGACACACGTGTTGGCCCGGCGTCACCGGGCGAACGGGAGTAAGCGCGTTTGAAGATCGCGTTCATCGTTCAGCGTTATGGAACCGAGATCCTGGGAGGATCCGAGTACCACTGCCGCCTCATCGCCGAGCGGCTGGCCCCGAAACACCAGGTCGAAGTCCTCACCACCTGCGCGCAGGACTACATCACCTGGGAGAACGAATACGCTGAGGGGACCGACCGCGTCCGCGGCGTCACCGTCCGCCGGTTCGCCAGTGCGCAGACGCGCGACATCCAGGCGTTCAACCGCTACTCGGAATGGATCTTCACTCACGAGCACACCCGGGATGAAGAGATCGAGTGGCTCAGGCAGCAGGGACCATGGTGCCCGGCGCTGCTCGAATACCTCGAGCGGCATCAGCAGCACTACGACGTCCTGATCTTCTTCACCTACCTTTACGCTCCGACGGTCCTGGGCATGAAGGTAGCGCCGCATAAGAGCATTCTCGTTCCGACCGCGCACGATGAACCGGCCATTCGCCTGGAGATTTACAAGGAACTCTTCAGCCTGCCGGCCGGGATCGCCTACAACACCGAAGTCGAGCGCCGCTTTCTCACGACTCATTTCTCGATGCGGGCCGTCGAAGAGGAAACCGTTGGCTGCGGTGTAGACCTGCCGCAGGCGCAGCAGTACCCGCGCGATCCGCAGGACGAGCACGCGCCGGCGGACGAAGCCGACGACTCACCCACCTTCCGGCCGCACCTCGCCAAACGGGGAACCACATTCCGGAGGCGGCACCGGCTCGATGGACCGATCGCGCTGTATGGCGGGCGCATCGATCCGGGCAAGGGGTGCGAAGAGCTGGTCGAATACTTCAGCGCGTACGTAGGCGAAGGCGGTGACGCCTCACTCGTCCTGATGGGCGTGAAGCTGATGCCCCTTCCGGAAGAGCCGTTCATCCGCTTTGCCGGACGATTGTCCGATCAGGAACGCACCCAGGCGCTCGAAGCCGCTACCGTTGTGGTCGTACCGTCGCCGTACGAAAGCCTGTCGCTGCTGGCACTGGAGTCGTTCGCCGTCGGCACGCCGATCCTCGCCAATGCGCGCAGCGAGGTGCTGGTCGATCACTGCCAGAAGAGCAATGCCGGGCTCTACTATGCAGATCGCTACGAGTTCAACGAGGCCCTGCGCCTGCTCGTCGCGGACCAGCGTCTACGGGCGGCAATGGGCGCCAACGGGCGCGACTACATCCGCCAGAACTACAGGTGGGATGTGATCCTGGGCAAGCACGAAAAAATGTTCGTGAATCTCAGGAAGCGCTGAGCGCCTCCCGCGAAATCAGCGGTTCCCGACTGGAGTGACCTGTTCGCCTTCGGTGAAGTCGTCCACGTCCCCCTCGGGTTCAGCCGCGCGATCGGTTCCCGCGATCGGGTTGCGCTTCTTCCGCGGACGGATGTCGTGGCGCTTGATCATCTCGTTTAACGTCGTCGGCTTGATATGCAGTAACTCCGCTGCCCGCTTCTGAACGCCGCCCGCCGCTTCAAGGGTCGATTCGATCAGCCGCTTCTCGAAGTCGGTGATGACATCGCGGAACGAGATCCCCTCCGGCGGAACGATGAACTGGGGCATCTGGAAGCGCTTGCTGCTCCGGACGTTCTCGGGCACGAGCTCCGCGTCAATGCGGGGACCGTTCGACAACACCACTGCCCGCTCGATCACGTTCTCCAGCTCGCGGACGTTGCCAGGCCATTCGTAGTCCATGAGCACGTCGAGCGCGTCGGGCGTGATCTCGAGCGACTTCTTGTTGTTCTCCTCCCCGTACTTTTCGAGGAAGTGCTGAACCAGCAATGGCACGTCGTCACGACGGTCACGCAGCGGCGGCAGCTGCACGGAGATGACGTGCAGCCGGTAGTAGAGATCCTCGCGGAAGCGTCCATCCGCCACCATCTTCTGCAAATCGACGTTGGTAGCGGCGATGATGCGGACGTCGACCTTGATCGTGTCCACACCGCCGAGCCGCATGAACTCACGTTCCTGGATCACGCGCAGCAGCTTGGCCTGCGTCTCGAGCGGAATGTTGCCGATCTCGTCGAAGAAGATCGTCCCTTTGTCAGCGAGCTCGAACAGTCCCTTCTTCGGGTAGACGGCGCCGGTGAACGCGCCTTTGACATGCCCGAACAGGTTCGACTCCAGGAGATCGGGCGGCAGGTTTCCCGAATTCACGGTGACGAACGCGCGGTCGGCTCGGGTTGAGTTCTGATGCAGCGCGCGGGCGACCAGTTCCTTGCCCGTTCCACTCTCACCACTGATCAAGATCGTGGTGCGGCTCGGCGCCGCCTGGATGATCAGGTCGAACACCTGCCGGATCGGGGAGCTGCGACCGATGATCTCGCCGAAGCGGTTGGAGCGCGCCTGCAGATTCTGACGCAGTGCACGGTTTTCGGCGACGAGCGTCCGCTGCGCCAGCGCGTTTCGGAGCACGACCAGCACTTCGTCGTTCTTGAACGGCTTGGTGATGTAGTCGAAAGCGCCGCGCTTCATTGCCTTGATCGCGTTCTCGACCGAGGCGAAGGCGGTGATCATCAGCACCGGGAGATCATCGTCTGTCTTCTTGAGCTCTTCGAGGGTCGCGATGCCGTCCATGCCGGGCATCATCATGTCGACGACGGCGGCATCGAAGGGGAGCGAACGCGCGAGCTCGAGCCCCTCGGTTGCGTTGGACGCGAGACGAACCTCGTAACCTTCCCGGGTGAGCAG
>JACDDJ010000488.1:3192-4237 GCA_013817065.1 Acidobacteriota bacterium | reverse complement strand
TATCTGACCTTCGTCGCAACCGATCGCGGCGGCCAGCGGATCAAAATCCCGGGATTGACTCTGACGACTGCGGCTGAGAAGCAGCGCGCCGCAGAAGCCGAGCTGCGACGCGCCGAAAGGCTGAAAGCACGCAAGCTGCTCGAAGAGCGGCTGGCCGCCGTTCAGTAAGAAGAAGCCGAAACTACTTCTGGTAGAAGGCGGCGTTCTTCGTAATGTAGTCCTTCCACTTGTCGGGCGTCTCGTCGAGCGCGAAGATCGCTTCGACCGGGCACGCCGGCACGCACGCACCGCAGTCGATGCATTCATCCGGGTGGATGAAGAGCATCTCGGTCGACGCGAATTCAGGTTCGTCCTTACGGGGATGAATGCAGTCGACGGGGCACACGTCGACGCAGGCGGTATCTTTCGTTCCGATGCACGGTTCAGTAATGATGTAAGCCACTCTCGCTCCTAACCCGACTATTTTACTTCAGCACTGAGGCAGCCCTGAAGGGCTGCGCCACATCATCGTCCTGAGCAAGCCGAAGGGGCTGCGCTGGACGATCTCGCAGCAGCGCGAACGGAAGGCGCCGCTCCTCGCAATTTCTACTGGATGCGCGTACGGCCTGAGAAACCCTCGTCGTAGCCGTGGTAGTGCGCGACGGTCGGCTCCGGGTAGCACCAGCAGTAATAGCCTTCACCGTTGTCGAAATCCACGAGCCATGGCCCCTTGGCCTCGAGTCCAAGTGACTGGACGGCATCGGCCCATCCGTCGACGACCTCGCGCATCGCCGCCGACAGCGGCCCGAAGTCCGGGTCGTCTTCCGCCAGCCCGCGCAGCTGCGCAGCCAGCGACTCGGCCTGCCGCACCGCATCGGCGGTCACGTGCTTCACCTGCGGCAGGAGCTGGCAGGCCTGGTCGAGCGAAAAGATCTGCGGAGCGTCAGCGGTCTCGGTCATCTGTCGATGATTATAACGGCGGCCACGTAAAGCATGGCGCGCGATTACCGCGCCCGATCGCGGATCCGGCCGACGCCTGTCTGCTGAAGCGAGCCGACCGCCACGG
>JACDDJ010000488.1:0-3182 GCA_013817065.1 Acidobacteriota bacterium | reverse complement strand
CCACCACCCGGGGACGCCCGGCGCATGTTCCACAGCACCCGGTTGACCCCGCGTTCCGCCGGCCCGCTGAGCGTCACGACAGTCTGCCCGCTTAAGTCAGTTATCGTCACCTGCGCGTTGCCCTCGCCCTTGTCACGCAGAAAGTAGTTAATGACCAGTGCCTCGGGCTCATTCGGCACCTCGATGAAGGCATCGCCGAACAAGTGATAGTTGCCGAGCGCACGGAACTGGTACGGCGTTCTGGGCTCGATTGCAAACAGGTGCAGCGGCTTATCGGCCGTCGCGGTGGTCAGCTCCTGGAGGGGGGAGATGTCGCCTATGAATATGCCGCGCCCGTAGGTGCCAAGTACCAAATCGTTCTCGCGTGGGTGGATGGTGAGATCGTGCACCGGGACGGCCGGCAGATCCGCCTTCAGTCGCATCCAGGCGGCGCCCGCGTTCAGCGAGACCCAGACGCCGAGATCGTTCCCGACGATCAACAGGTCCTTGTTGCGGCGGTCCTGGACGACCACATTGATTGGCGCTGGGGGGAGGCCGGCGCCGATCGACGTCCAGCTTTTGCCGCAGTCGGTCGTCCGGAACAGGAAGGGTCGGAAGTCGTCGTTCCGGAATCCGCTCTTCGCCACGAACGCTGTGCCGGCCTCGTGGGGTGAAGCGAACACCCGGCTCACGTAGCGATCCGCCGGTCCGCCCGCCGCTGCAACCGCCGACGTCATGTCGGACCATGCTTCCCCGCTGTTCTGCGTCACGTGCACCTTGCCGTCGTCGGTCCCCACCCAGATCACGCCAGGAGTGATCGGCGATTCGGAAATCGAGGTGATCGTGCAGTACGGAACGTAGCCGGAGTTCAGGCCGCACGTTCCGCCGTTGGTGGTCAGGTCGGGACTGATCTCGTGCCATGCGTCGCCGCGGTTCGTGGATCGGAAGAGCACCTGCGCGCCGGTGTAGAGGACCTGCGGGTTGTGCGGCGACAGGACGAGAGGCGTGATCCAGTTGTAGCGAAGCGGCGGCGTTCCGGCCGGACGGCGCGGCTCGATCACAGCGGCCTGGCCGGTTTGCTGATCGAAACGGCGCTGACCGCCGGTCTGGTAGCTGTTGAACACCCAGCGCGAGTCGGTCGGATCGACCTGGTTGTACATGCCGTCCTGGGTGCCGACCGTGGTCCAATCCTCGAGCGTGATCCGCCCGCTCTTTCCGTTGCTCGGCCCCTTCCACGAATCGTGATCCTGCAGGCCGGCATAGACGTTGTACGGATCATCCATGTCGACGCCGACGGCATAGACCTCACCGATTTTCTTGTTGAGGAAGTAGGTTGCGGTCCGGCCGCCGTCATATGACACGTTCACGCCGCCGTCGCTCCCGAGCATGATGCGCTGCGGGTCCAGCTCGTCCCACCAGATCGTGCGGAAGTCGCCGAAGACGCCGCGCATAAAGTTGCAGTTCCAGGTCTTGCCGCCATCGGTCGACTCGTACATCGAGTCGCTGGTCACGAGAATCTGGTCAGGGTTCGCCGGGTTGGTCCGGATCTGGTTGAAGGAGTACGGCGCCTTGGATCCTGCGACGTCGATCCCGTCACCGTGAGTCTTCGTCCAGCTCTTGCCACCATCGAGGCTGCGATAGACCTCGTTGCCGATCGGTCCGCCAGGCTTCGCCGTCGGGACGCCACCGCGTCCGGAGCTCGCCACACACGCGTCCACTCGCGCCGGCATGCCGTCGCTCCGCGGATTCAGGTTCTCCACGATCACGGTCAGTTGATTCGGATTGCGGCGACTGAGATCGAGTCCGATGCGTCCGACGTTCCCCGACGGCAGCCCCGCGACCTTCTTCCACGTCGTGCCACCGTCATCGGTTCGATGCACCCCGCTGCCCGGTCCGCCGAGCACCAGCTGCCAGGGCGTCCGGTGCTTCTCGTACATCGCGGCATAGAGGGTGCCAGGGGACTGCCGGTTCCTCACCAGGTCCACCGCGCCGGTCCCATCGTCCACGTACAGAACCTTGTCCCAGGTCTTCCCGCCATCGCGACTGCGGAATACGCCGCGCTCGACGTTGCGTGAGAACAGGTGCCCGAGCGCCGCAACGTAAACGATCTCCGGGTTAGTCGGGTGGATGACGATGCGGGCGATGTGGTGGGAATCGGGCAGTCCCATGAACTCCCAGGTCTTGCCGGCGTCCGTTGACTTGAAGACGCCCTTGCCCGAGTAGGACGAGCGTGCGTTGGCGTTATCGCCGGTGCCCATCCAGACGATGTTGGGATCCGATGGTGCTACCGCCACCGCGCCAACCGCTGCGACCTCGACGCTGTCGGAGATGGGCGCCCAGGTAACCCCGTTGTTCGCCGTCTTCCACAAACCACCGGTCCGAGTCGCCGCATAGATCGTGTAGAGATGGTCGCGGGCCAACGTCTCGGGCACCGCGATTTCTGTGACCCACGCGGAGGTGCGGAAGGGCCCGATATTGCGGAAACTCGTGGCGTTCACAGCGTCTTCGAGAGGGGATGCCTGGCGCGCCGCAAGGGGCAAACTGCCGAGTGCGGCGCCCGCGAGCAGGAGCAAAAGCGTTGTGGCTCGCATTCCTACTGGATCCTGCAGGCGGATGTGACCGCCGGCGACGGAGTGCCTTGGACGGTTCTCAACTCCAGATGCTGGACGCGCGGCGGCATCGTCGGCGCCAGCGTGATTGCGACCTTGAGGTCTCCGCGTTCGCACTTCATGGTCCAGTCACCTCGAAGCCAGTTCTCAACCGTGTCGAAGGCCTTCGGGGCCGAGCACTGCCCCACCTTCGCGACGAGATCCTCGATCTCCTTCTTTCGCCGGTCCTTCGAGCGGTCCAGGAAAAGGTTCATTGCGGCCATCTGATCCGCCTGCCGATCGTCCCACTTGATGACCAGCCGCGAAACCGCATCCCGCATCTCGGTCAATGCAGGTGACGGCTGCGGCATCCGTGCCTGCAGCCCACCGGTCTTCGCCAGCAGCTCGAAGGCGTTGGCGACCACAGGGCCCCACCCGGTGTAGGTCACGTTCCCGAATGCAACGATCCCGACGCCGTACTCGGGCAGCCACTGCATCAACGATCCGTAGCCGGGCAAACCGCCGCTGTGCGCAACGATATGCGAGAAGGCGCACGATTCAGTGACCCGAAGCCCGTATCCATAGCCGCCGACGTTGAGGTTCACGCTTCCCCCG
>JACDDJ010000039.1 GCA_013817065.1 Acidobacteriota bacterium | reverse complement strand
CCCCCGAACCGATCCGGTCGGCGCTGCTCGACGGCGCGCGCTGGTGGAACCAGGCGTTCGAAGCTGCCGGTTACCGCAACGCGTTCCAGGTCGAGCTGCTGCCGGAAGATGCGAGTCCGCTCGACGTCCGCTACAACGTCATCAACTGGGTGCACCGCTCGACTCGTGGCTGGAGCTACGGCGCCTCGGTCACGGATCCTCGAACCGGCGAGATCATCAAGGGGAATGTCACGCTGGGATCACTCCGTATTCGACAGGACTACATGATTGCGGAAGGCCTCCTCAGTCCGTACCGGGCGGGCACGGAAACACCGCCCGAGCTGCTGCAGTGGTCGCTGGCGCGAATCCGCCAGCTGTCGGCCCACGAGGTTGGCCACACGCTCGGCATCGGTCACAACTACTACGACAGCAAAGCTGGACGCCAGTCGGTGATGGACTATCCGCACCCGCTCGTCACGTTGAAACCGGACGGCACGCTGGACTACGCCGAGGTCTACGACGCGCGCATCGGTGAGTGGGACAAGATCGCGGTCCGCTGGGGCTACAACGATTTCGCGAAGGGGGCGGACGTCAAGGCGGCGCTGCACGCGATCATCGAGGAAGGCCACAGCAAGGACCTCGTTTACCTCACCAACCAGGATCTCGGCGCGCATGCCAACGTCAACCAGTGGTCCAACGGCACCGACGCGGCCGCCGGGCTCACGCGCATGATGAAGATCCGCTCGCTCGCGATGTCCCGATTCGGTGAGCAGGCGATCAAGAAGGGGGAGCCGCTCGCCACGATCGAAGAGGTGCTCGTGCCGCTCTACCTCCACCATCGCTATCAGGTCGAAGCGGCGGCGGCGGTGGTTGGCGGGCTCCACTACAGCTACGCCCTTCGCGGCGGCAACACTGAGCCGGTGCGGTTCGCTTCTGCCGCTGAGCAGTCGAAGGCGCTCGATGCGATCCTGTCGACGATCACGCCATCCGCGCTGGCGCTGCCACGTCCGCTCCTGAAAATCATTCCTCCGCGTCCGAGCGGATGGGGCCAGAGCCGCGAGCTCTTTCCGCGCTACACGGGCCAGATGTTCGACGTGATCACGCCGGCGGTGGCGGCGGCCGACATGACGATCGGCTTCCTGCTGAATGAAGCGCGCGCGGCACGGCTTGTGGAGCAAAACGCGCTCGATCGCACCATGCCGGGGCTTCACGGTGTGCTCAGCAAGCTGTTTGCTGCCACCTTTGGTGCGACACCGGCCGATCCTTACGAAGCAGAGATCGCGAGGGCCGTTCAGCGCGTCGTCGTCGAACGGCTGATGACCCTTGCCGAGGGCGCCGACATGTCGCAGGTGCGCGCGATCGTGACGGCGCAACTGAAAGCTCGCGCCGCGACGATGCCGGCTGCGGGGACGAGCCCGGCCGCGGCGCACGGGGCGCTGCTCGCGGCAGACATCAAGCGCTTCCTCGACCGGCCCGCGGCTGCCGCGACGCGAACCGCAATCCCGACGCCGCCTCCGGGCGCACCGATCGGTGAGCCAGCGATGGAATGGCTGCGCTACGTCGAGCCGGTATGCTCGCGCTGGGATCATTGAGCGCGTAGGAGGTCCGCAGCACGGACGTTGCAGGAGTTGGCGGCGAAGGAGCGTGCATGAAGAGCGCTGCTCGGGCGCGTTGGGCTTCCGCCTCGCGGCAATTGCACGACGGAGCCGGAGCCGCTATCAGACGGCAGATCATCTCCGCGCCGCCGGGATCGTGCCTTCGACCACCCCGATGTGGTGATGGGTCGTTTCCCGTGCTTCCCGGAGGCCAAGCCCGGTCAGGCATAGCACCACCGCCCAGTTGTAGATCGAACCCGCGGTCACCTGTTGCCAGAGCGGGGCGTCGAGAAACTGCAGCACCACGTGCACGGGCACGATCAGCAGTGCGGCTGCGGCGGTAATGGGCGGCGTCCACCGCCGGCTGAAGAACACCGGCAGCAGGAAGAGCGTGTAGTGCACCCACGCGATGGGCGACGCGGCGATGCCGCCGAGGATGCCGAGAGCGCTGGCCTGGAGCGGCGCCGGCCGCTGTCGCACTGCCCACAACGCGAGCGTCGTGAGGAGCACGATGCTCAGAACGATCCCGGCCAGGCCGGCATCCAGACGGAGCGCTAGCCCTGGGATGGATGCGTTGGTGAGGAACGCGGCGCGGCCGGTATCTGAGGCGACCAGGTCCACCCACTGTCGGTAGATCCGCGGGCCATGTGTGAGAACGGGGATCACCGACAGCAGCGCTGCCGTGATCGCCGCGGTCAGTGGCGTCCTGACGTGCCCGGCGAGTAAGAGGATCACGGGCCACACGGCGAAGTTCGGCTTCACCGCGATGACGATCCCCATCAACACACCCGCGACGAGATAACGTCCGCGCTCGAGCAGCAGCCAGCTGCCAACGGTCGCAAGCACGAGTGGCAGGTAGATCTGTCCGAGGGCAAGGGTGTCCCACATACCGGCAAGCGCGACGGCCCAGAGCGGAAGGAGCCACGCCGGGCCCTGACCATAGCGACGTACCAGCAGCGTGACGGCGGCAATGAAACACAGCAGCGAAATCCCCCACCACAGCACGAAGGCGTGCTGAGGGCCGAGGCGCCACAGCAGGCCGAACAATGGAACGGAGACCGGGGGATTTAAGTTCGGATTCCAGACGTCGAATCCCGGGAGTACGACGTGAAACGTGAGCGGATGGATCCCGTACGGATTCTCTCCGGCGATCCCCGCCTGACCCGACCCCATGAAGCTGCCGAAATCGCGCAGCTCTCCGGTCGGCCGCGCCCGGGCGACACCATCGGCGATCACCGCACACAGGCCCACCGCAAGTGCAACGTGCTTGATCATGACGTCAGCCCGCTGCGGTCTGGAACCTAACGTCACCGGGATCTGTAGCGGCCGCCGAGCCGCGGCCTTTGAGTCCGAGCAGCATGAAGACCAGCCGTCGCGCCGGCGCCCACGTCAGGGTGAGCACCACCGGGCCGAACAGGATGATCGACCGCCACGCGAACAACCACTCGAAGCCCCACGCCGTCCGCTCCGGCCACGTCGTCCAGAACAGCAACCCTCCGATCGTCAGTGCGGTTGCGGCCGGCAGCCGCGCCGCCCCGGCCAGGGGTGCCAGTGCCAGCGCCGGAACGAAATACCACGGCCACACCCAGCAGGCGGTGAGCGCAAACACCAGCCACAGGCGGAACGCCACATCAGCGACATCGCGCCGCGACGCACCACGCGTGAGGACCCATGCAGCCGCAATCATGAACGCGCCGGTGCGAAGCACGTCGAGATACGGATGCTGGATCGCGATCGTCGAAACACCAAACAGGCGCGCCGCGATATCGGACGCGAACTCCCACAACGTGTTCGTGTACATCTCCGAGGCGGGATTACCGAAGACGTTTTTCAGCAGCGTCCCGCCCGCCCACAACGGCAGGCTGACGAACAGCATCGTTGCCGGGGCCACCACGGCGGCGACGACGAGCCGTCGCGGCAGTGCCCAGCCCCGCGAGCCGATGATGATGCTGCGTGCAACCGGGGCGAGAAGCAGGAGGGCGTACGGCTTGACCATGACGGCACACGCGCCGAAAAACGCTGACGCCAGCCACAGCCGCCGCATCGCCGCGGTGACGAGCAGCACCGCGAACAGTGCGACGAGGACGTCGTTGTGCGCGTTCCCGACCACCTCGAGCAGGACCAGCGGATTCCAGGCGTAGAAGATCGTCCGTGTTGCGGCCGTACCCGGACGCATCGACCGAAGCGTCGTCCACAGGACCGCAATCGTGAGCAGGTGCAGGATCCCGGCGGCACCGCGATACACCACCACCATCGACGTGATTGAGTCCGCACCGAGCCGGCTCAAGGCGGCGCACAGCATCAACCAGATCGGGCCGTACGATGACGGGAGGTCTTTCCAGTGGACCCATTGCAGGTGGGCATCGGCCGGGAAGCTCGACGGTGGGTAGTAGAGAGGATTGGCGCCATACACGGCGATCGTGCGGCCATACAGGTTGTAGAGATACAGGTCGTCGGAGACAAGCCCCGGCAGTATTAGCAGCGGCATCGTAATTACGGCCGTCGTGACCAGCAGCGGTGTCACGCTGCTCAGCTCGATAATGCGCGCACGGCGCATCGCCCACACCCAGCCGCCGACGAGCGCCGTTACTATCAGCACGTACACGATCATTGCGACCACGGTTCCGCTTCCCTCTCGTTGCGCGGAGAGGAGCGCATTCGGCGCAACCGAGTATGTGAACCGGCGCACCGATTCCAGGTACGGGAGCCGGCCGGCGTCGTAAACGCGGAAGGCAGGCGATTGTGTGAGTACGGTCAGCGCGAGAAAGCCAGGCCAGGTGAGCGCAAGCGGCCACACGAGCGGCTTGATCGCACTCCAGCTTGGCGAGATGACGGCACTTCTGACCCGCGCTGAAAGTGCGCCTGGTGAAAGGGGCGGGATTGCGCGCTCGGGATACGCCACGTGCCATTGGTCCTAGGTGCGGCGCCTGATTGCGCACGCGGCGTCGAACGCCGCAACGCCGAGGGGCAAACGAAGTGCCAGCGGTTGATCCAACGTGCCGCAAGACTTGATGACGGGGACTCGGCGCGGAATCAGTTGCCGTCTTCAGAGAAGACTTCGGCCCGGCCATCCTCCGTCGTGCGGATGCGCACGTGCCGGTCCGTGATCAGGCGGTCGATCGAGCACACCACCACCGGGCAGCGCAGTCCGTAGAGCGAATGCGCCACGAGTGCGCCGACGGTCAGGATCGGATCGGCTATCGCCAGGATGATTCCGGCCGGGCCACTGCCGCGTCGGATCGACTCGGCAAAGACCGAGGATGCTGATGAGGATCCGCGACCGCCCGGCATGACGAGAATGCGGCCGGTGATGACCTGCCCGAGATCCGGGTGCGAATGGTCGATGATGCGGCCGCTCTCGACGTCCACACCGCCCCAGAAACTGAGCGGCGCCGCCAGCACGAGAGCCACACCTTCGGCATCGCCGTCCGCATAGGACTGCGCGGCGATCACCACCACCGGCTCCTGACGACGCAACCCGCGGCGGCTGAGACGACGCAGTCCTCGAGATCTCCGAAGGCTACCTGCACGCCGAGGTTCCCCGGTGCGTAATGGGCCCATTTGCCGGAGTTGGTCATGACCGTCCCGTCCATTCGTTCGAGGATCGGCGTCAGATACGTGCAGGTGTCGGTGACGACCACGAGGTTGTGGTCGCGGAACTCCGCGAGAAGGCCTTCGCGATCGAGATCGCTCAACGTCGCTCGGCCTGTGTTCACATAGATTGGGATTCCACGGCCGGGCGCAACCTGACGAAGCAGCGGCATGAGCCGGTTCCATTCGTCGCGCGAGAAGTGAGGGGTTCCAAGGCAGACCGCCGTGATCGGCGTGCCGTCCGCAACGGTCGAGAGTTGCTGCAGCGCGCGCGTGACGTCGGCGGGCGTGATAGTGGTCGTTTCCTCAGGCGGGCGCCCACCGAATGCATCGCGAAGCGTCGCCGCCTCGGGCGTGATGCCCACGGCGTGGAAGAGTCCGACCGCGCCGGACGAAGCCGCCGCGGCGCCGAGGGCTTTCAGCAGGTCGTCGTTTGGCGGAGCGGGGAGGCCATCGATAACCGGGATGCGATCGCCGCTCCTGCTGCCGACGAGCAGGCCGACCGCGACGTAGAGTCCGTCAGCCGGTTCCAGTGAGGCGGGGAACCCGACCAGTTGAAACAGCACCTGGCCGAGACGCGGACCATTCAGATGCAGTCCCCACGCCGGCGCACGACCGGTCATCGCGCAGCACAGGTCGATGAAATCGCCGTAGCGATTGGTCCGCGCGCCGATCACCGAGTTGGCAAAGACGATCGCGTTCGATTCACCCCAGGCAATTTGATCGCCGAATGAGGGGCGGAACCGCGTCTGATACGGGGCGCACGTGAAGGACGGCTCACATCCCAGTTCCTCGTGTGCCTTCATCAGCCGCCGCGCCGGCGCCTGCACCGGCGAGGTCAGGCGAATCAGCTCAGGGTGGATCAGATCGATCGCGCCGACGTTGAGCGTCGTCGGCACCCGCACCCGGCCACCGCTCGCCACAAGACGCTCCACGAAATCGAGGCTGACCTGGCCGTGGTAGAGGCAGCCGTCGATATGCGCCTGGGTGATGTCGAGCAGCGCCTCGGCGCCAACTGCCCGCGAGAACGCGGTCAGGATCTGCATCGCGAAGGCGGCTGCGGCGCCGCCCTCACCATGAAGCAAGGCGTGGTCAGACGAAGTGAGCCGAAGAGGCACGAAGCAGGGAGTGTAGCGCAGCCCTGGCTCGTAGTGGCCGGTACAGGCTACGCCGAGGCGGCGCAAAGCTTGTCGTAGGCGTCGGTCAGGTTGCGGGCGATCGCGTCCGCCGCCTGATTCTCGATCTGGTGACGATGAACGAAGTGAAGCACCTCGCCGTCCCGAATGATCGCGATCGACGGTGATGATGGCGGATAGGGCGCGAAGTACTGGCGCGCGCGTTCGGTGGCCTCGATATCGCCGCCGGCGAACACGGTCGCGACCACATCCGGCTTGACCGCGTGTTGCAGCGACTGGGCGATGCCGGGCCGGGCCTTCCCAGCCGCGCACCCGCACATCGAGTTGACGACCACCATGACGGTCTTACCGGGCTGGGTGAGAAGCGCGTCGACGTCCGGCGCCGTGCGCAGTTCTTGTACGCCGAGGCGCGTAAGCTCCTGGCGCATCGGACCAATGAAGGATTCGGGATAGGGCATACATCCATCCTAGCAGGAAGAGGATGAGACAGGTCAGGAAGAGGTGAGACAGATATTGTGTACAATGTACTCTTATGAAGCACATGAAGGTTGCGGAAGCACGGGCGCGGTTCGGCGAGATCCTCGACGAAGCGCAGAAGGGCGCCGAGGTAGTGATCGAGCGGCGGGGCGTGCGGTTCAGGCTGACCGCCGAACCGGTGCCGGCGGCGCGGCGGATCCGGCCGCCGCTGTTCGAGTCTGTGGACGCGAGTCTCCTCGACGGTCAGTGGACCTGGCAGGCGGGGCCGTCTGGCCTGACCTTCCGTGCCGGGCGGAAGCCGCGGTGATCCTGCTCGACACCAACGCCGTGATCTGGCTGTCGCTGGAGCATCGGCGCGCTCGGCCGCTGCGAACGTTTGCGCGGCTGCACATCTCCCCGGCGAGTCTGTTAGAGCTCCAGTTCCTGATGGAAACAGGACGGCTCCGGTTCAAAGATGCGGCGTCGGTGGAGACGATTGCGTCGGACGCGCGGTGGCAGCTCGACGAACCTCCGGGCGGACGGTGGTTCACGACTGCCTGTGAGTTCGGCTGGACGCGGGATCCGTTCGACCGGTTGATTGCCGCGCACGCACGGCTGCGCCGGTGGAAGCTGGCCACCGGCGACGAACAGCTGATCGAGCAGCTGCCACCCTCGTCCATCCTGGCGCTGTAGAGATTCCAGAGAAGATCAGAGCATCGTCTTGCAGCCCGGACGGCAGCGGCACTGGATGGTGTGGTCGCCGACGGTGGAGTAGTCGATGATTCGCTTGTTCTTGTTGATCGGCTCGCGCGCGAAGACGCCGAGGCCGTGGATTTTCGACCGCTTACGAACGATTCGGGGCAGTGCTGTCGGTGTGGGCATGAGTCAGGATCAAAGTCACGATCATGGACTGATCGGCCTGTGCGACACGCTGGCCCTCGGACAGATCTACCTGCCACTCGTGCTCGCGACAGTCGGCAGCTGGCTGCTGCTCGAGCGCGGACGCTATGCGGTCGGCCGCGCCCTGGCCACCCCATCGGCGATGATCGCACAAAGGCACACCGCCAGGGCAACGTGCTTGATCACGACGTCAGCCGCTCGCGGCCTGGAGCCGAACGTCCCCGGGATCAGTCTCCGCCGTCGAACCGCCGCCCTTCAGTCCGAGAAGTCGGCAAAGACCGACGATGCTGACGAGGATCCGCGGCCGCCAGGCATGACGAGCACGCGGCCGGTGATGAGCTGCCCGAGATCCGGGTGCGAGTGATCGATGACGCGGCCGGTCTCGACATCGACCCCGCCCCAGAAACTGAACGGCGCGGCGAGGTCGATATGCGCCTGGGTGATCCTAGCGCATCGGACCAATGAAAGATTCGGGATAGGGCACGGGTCCATCGTAGCAGGTAACCCGCGTGTCTCAGTGTCTCCGTGCTCCCCGGGCCGGGCGTCAGTCACCTCTTAGCGCCACGAGCGGGTCGACACGGGCCGCGCGGCGCGCTGGGACGTAACAGGCGATCAACGCCACGACCAGCAGCAACAGCGAGATACCCCCGAAGGTGAGAGGATCGTAGGGCTGGACCTGGAACAACAACGCTTCGAGCCAGCGCGTCGCGAAGACGGCGCCAAGGAGCCCGATGACGATTCCCGCTCCGGTCAGGCGAAGCCCCTCTTTCAGGATCATTGCGGCGATCGAGTTCCGGCTCGCACCAAGCGCCGACCGGACGCCGATTTCGCGGGTGCGAAGCGCCACCGAGAACGCGAGCATGCCGTAGATCCCGATTGTCGCCAGCACCAGTGCCGACAGACTGAGCCCGCCAAGCAGGACGACGTGGAACCGCGGTGTCGCGACCGATCTGGCAACCAGCGACTCCATCGACTGGACGTTGGCGACCGGAACCATCGGATCGATCGCCTTGAGCCGGTCGCGCACGGCATTCGCGATCGCGGTCGGCTCCCCTGTGGTGCGCAGGACGATCTGGCCCGGCGGATACCAGTTCGGCTCCTGCGTGTACGGGACGTAGAGCTGAAGATCGATGGGTTCCGTGAGACTCGAATGGCGGGTGTTCCCGACGACCGCCACGACCGTGGCCCACTCCTCCGGCTTCGGGTTCTTCGCAAAGGCGACCCGTTTGCCCACGCCACTCTGGCCCGGCCAGAATCTGCTGGCGAATGCCTGGTTGATCACCACGACCGGCGCACTTTTGACACCGTCCTGTGATCCGAAGTCGCGACCCTCCAGCACCGGGATACCGACGGTGTCGAAGTAACCTGGAGTCACAAGGCGATAGATCGTAAAGATCGCGGCGTTGTCGGCCTGGACCGGCTGGCCCTCGGCAACAAAGCCGACGCTGCCACCGTTCTCGTTGAGCGGTAACCCGCTCGTGCCGGCGGCGTTGACGACGCCGGGGATTGCGCGCAGATCGTCGCGCAGCCGTTCGAAGAAAGGCTGCCATTGCGCCGGTGTCGCGTAGCGAGTGCCCGGCAGCTCGATCTTGAGCGTCAGCAGGTGATCGGACCGGAATCCCGGATCGACGTTCATCAACTGGAGGAAGCTGCGCATCAGCAGCCCGGCGCCGGCGAGCAGGATCACGGCGAGTGCCACCTGTACGGTGACGAGCACGCGACGCGCCGCAGCCGACGGCGCGCCGCCGCCACGCCCGTCGCGGACGACAGCTGCGGTATCGCCTCGCAGGATGTACCACGCGGGTGCGAGGCCGAACAGCACCGCGGTGAACACGCACACGCCGACCGCGGCAAGTGCAGTCCAGGGATCCAGCCGTGCGTCCACGGCCGCGCCGAGGTCCTCCGGGAGGATGGTGCGCAGCGACGCCACGCACCAGTAGGCGACCATCAACCCGACTGCTCCGGCCGCCATACCGAGCAGCAGGCTTTCGGCAAACAGCTGTCGGAACAGGCGGCCGCGTCCCGCGCCAAGCGCCGCGCGCAGGGTCATTTCCTGTCGGCGGCCCGTGGCCCGGGCGAGGAGCAGGTTGGCGACGTTCACGCACGCGATCAGCAGGACGAGGGTCACGGCCCCGACCAGCATCAACAGCGCCGGTCTGACGTCCCCGACCAGCTGTTCACGGAGCGGGACCAGCAGGACGCTCTCGTCCTTGTTCGACTGTGGATACTCGCGCGCCAGGCCGGCGGCCACTGTTGCGATCTCGGCCTGTGCGGACGCCACCGACACACCTGGTTTGAGGCGTCCGACGGCGTCGCAGATGTGCGACATCCGCGCCTGCCGCAGCTGCGGCGAGAGTACCCACGGCACGAAGATCTCGTCGTACCCGACCGGTCCACCGGGCACGCGTAGGATCGGCTTCAGCACGCCGACGACCTGGAACGGCTTTTCGTCGAGCATGATCGACCGGCCGACCAGCGCCGGATCCGAGCCGAACTGCTGCTGCCACAAGCGATGACTGATGATCACCACGTTCCGTCCCGGCTGCTCGTCGTCCGCGGTGAACACCCGGCCGAGCAGTGGATCAAGGCCCATTGCGCCGAATGCCTCGCCGAGCACGCGGCGCCCATCGGCGCGAACCGCGTCACCGCTTGACGCGATCACTGTGCCGCTGAACGGACGCAGCGCGCCCATCTGCTCGAACGACTTCGATCGGGCGCGCCAGTCGAGGAAGTTCGCCGGCGTGACGTTGCCCTTGATCGTGCCCTTGTGCGGTTCGTGCTCGAACAGCATCACCACCCGCGCTTCGTCGCGAAATGGGAGTGGACGCACGAGCGCCTCGTGCGCAACCGAATAGAGCGACACCGACACGCCGATGCCGAGAGCCAGCGTGAGAATCGCCAGCGTGGAAAGCCGCGGGTTCCGGATCATCAGCCGGAACGCGAACGTCATATCTGCAATGAATGTGGCCATGAGCGGATCCCTGTGTGCCCTGGAGGAATACCAGCGATTGGAGCGGCGCTCGCGGGCGCCGTTGACAATGACGTCGCTGACAGCGGTGAAGAGATAGCGAACGGTGCGAAGCCTGCCGTGCTGCCGTGCGGAGCGCAGTCCGTTCTCGAACGCGAACCTCAGCTCGGTGCCAAACCGGTGACGGAAGGATGCGGGGTAGGAGAGGAGCAGGATCGCGTAGAACCGGCCGAGCATGGTTCAGCTCCTGGACTTCAGCAGCTTTCGGGCGCGGGCGGTATCGAGCTGGCGAGCCAGGCGCTCCGACTCGATGGCAGCGACCTGGCGGCCAATTTTCGTGATGGCGTAGGTCCGACGCCGTTCGTCATCGGCGGCGCTGCCGCATTTGCCGCTGGCGTCCAGCTCGGCGATCAGACCGGCGTCCAGCAATCGGGAGATGGCCCGGTAGAGCGTACCGGGCCGGACCGTCAGTGCTCCGGCCGATCGCTCCCCGATTTCCTGCAGGATCGCGTAACCGTGCAGATCCCCGCCCGCCAGCGACAGCAGGATCTCGTATTCGATCCCGGTCAGCGAGCCGAAGTCACCCGGCTTTATGTTCGCGCGGAATATGTTCACGCGGAACATATTATCAGAAGATCAGAGCATCGTCTTGCAGCCCGGACGGCAGCGGCACTGGATGGTGTGGTCGCCGACGGTGGAGTAGTCGTAGACGAGCTCCTCGCCCGGTTCAATCCGCCTCGAGGCACGGATCCAGATCGTCCGCGTCTTTGGTTCGATCTCGATCCAGCAGTTCGGCGTGCACGAGTGATTGATGTAGCGGGCGTCGTTGCCGCCGACGGCCGCATCCCGGCTCCAGGCGCGATTGACCCGGAAGACCCAGATGCAGCCCTGCTTCAGATACCGGGCTTCCCGGACGCCGCTCTTGGAGTTGTGAATCAGCTCACCGGCATAGTCGATGATTCGCTTGTTCTTGCTGATCGGCTCGCGCGCGAAGACGCCGAGGCCGTGGAGTTTCGACCGCTTACGAACGATCCGGGGCAGTGCCGTCGGTGTGGGCATAGGTCAGGATCAAAGTCACGATCATGGACTGATCGCATGAGCCATTAAACTCTATTGGTGCTCGATCTTCGACTGGCTTTCCGCAACCTGGTGCGCCGCCCGGCGTTTTCAGTCGTAGCCATTCTCACACTGGCGCTCGGCATTGGCGCGAACGCCGCTGTGTTCACCGTCTCGAATGCGGTGCTGCTCTCCCCGCTGCCCTACGAACGGCCGCAGGACGTGGTGATCCTCAACGAGCAGACACCGCAGTTCCCGATCGCGTCTGTGACGCGTTTCAACTACGACGACTGGCGGGCCCGGGCGAAGTCCTTTGCCGGGATGGGCGCGTTCCGTCCCACCAACATGACGGTGACCGGAACCGGGGATCCCGAGCGGGTGCCCGTCAAGATGATCACGGCGTCGCTGCTGCCGCTGCTTGGGGTGCAGGTGTCACGCGGGCGCGCGTTCGTCGAGGCGGACGACAAGCCAGGAGCGGAGGCGGTGACGATACTCGGGGCCGGAATGGCCGGGCGCGTCTTCCATGGTCAGGATCCAGTGGGCCAGGTGCTGACCCTCGACAATCGTCCACACACGATCGTTGGCGTGATGTCGGCCACCTTCGAGCTGTTTCAGCCTGCCGACGTCTACGTGCCGTTCGGCCCGTGGGCCGCGACGCTGCCCGACGACCGCGGCTGGCACCCGGGGATCCTGCCGATCGCCAGGCTGAAGGATGGCGTGACCCTGGAGCAGGCGCGCACCGAGATGAACGGGATCGCGCAGCAGCTCGAGAACGAGTACCCGGAGTCGAACAAGAACGTCCGCGTGCTCGTGACCCGCACCCAGGATCAGCTGGTTCAGAACATCCGCCCCGCACTCCTCCTGCTGACCGGTGCCGTTGCACTCGAGCTTCTCATTGCGTGTGCGAACGTCGCGAATCTGCTCCTCGCCCGCGCCGTCGATCGGCAGAAGGAGATCGCACTCCGAATTGCGCTCGGCGCGAGCCGGGCGCGCGTGATTCGCCAACTCGTCGTCGAGAGCGTCGTGCTCGCGAGCGTGGGCGGAGCCGCGGGATTGATCGTGGCGTCATGGGCGGTGGCCCTCCTGACGAGCGCGTCGGTGGGAGGCGTGCCGCGGATGCAGAACATCGCGGTCGATTGGCCGGTCGTGCTGTTCGCGATGGGAATCTCGGTGCTCACCGGCATTCTGTTCGGGCTGGTTCCCGCCGTCCAGGTGACGCAGCAGCCGATCCGGGACGCGTTGAACGAGGAAAGCCGCGGCGGGTCCGGCAGTGTCCGCCAGCGTAAGATCCGCTCGGTGCTGGTGGTTGTCGAAGTCGGCCTCGCCCTGGTGCTGCTGATCGGTGCGGGCCTGCTGCTGCGCAGCTTCTCGAGCCTGGTCCGGGTGTCCCCTGGCTTCGATCCTTCCAACCTGCTGGTCGTCAACCTGCCGCTCTCGCCGCAGAAGTATCGCGACAACGGGGTGCGCGCCGGCACCGTCGACCGGATCATCGACAAAGTTCGCGCCATGCCCGGTGTCCAGAGCGCCGCGATGACGACCAGCCTGCCGATGGCGGGGGCGGGCGCGACCATCCACTTCAATCGTGCCGCGTACCCGCCGAAGGGCCCCGACGACTACGTCATGGCCGGCTACCGTGCCGTGACCGCTGATTATTTGGCGACTCTCGGAGTGAAGGTGCTGCAAGGCCGCCTGCTGTCCGCGTGGGACCGGCAGGGCGGAGCGCTCGTCGCCGTCATCAACGAATCCATGGCGCGCCAGTACTTCCCCGATCGCCATCCCGTCGGCGAACGCTTCCAGCTCGGCACCGAGCCTGAGCCGGACTTCCCGACCATGGAGATCGTTGGCGTGGTGGCGGATCTGAAACAGTCGTTCGACGCGGGCGCCAAGGCCGAGTTCTTCGTGCCCTACGCCCAACATCCGGATCCGATCCTCGTAAACATGTATCTGAACACCGCGCTCGTCGTGCGGACCTCCGGCAACCCCGCTGAGTTGACCTCAACGGTCCGCTCGATCCTGAAGGAGATCAACCCAACGCAGCCGCTCGTCAACATCCGCACCATGGAGACGGCGCTTGCCAGCACGGTCGCGCAACCCCGGTTCCAGATGACGCTGCTGCTCGCCTTCGCCGGGCTCGCGCTCGCCCTCGCGGCCATCGGCGTTTACGGCGTGATGGCCTACAC
>JACDDJ010000487.1 GCA_013817065.1 Acidobacteriota bacterium | reverse complement strand
CGCCGGAGTTGATGGCCAGACTGCAGGAGGCCATGCGCCAGCAGCATGGACGGTAGGCACTGACGCTGAGCGTGCGGGGGGCTGACGCTGAAAGTGCGGGGGACTGACGCTGAGGTGCGGGCGCTGAAATATCCGGCGACACGACAGGTCGACGTTGTCGATGACTACCACGGGACGAAGATTGCGGATCCGTATCGGTGGCTCGAGGATCTCGAGTCCGCCGATACCGCGGCGTGGGTGGCGGAGCAGAATCGGCTGACCGAGTCGTATCTTTCGCGGCAGCCGATCCGCGCCTACTTCCAGGAGCGGATCCAGCAGCTCTGGAACTTTCCCAAGACCAACATCCCGATCGTCGAAGGCGGACGCCTTTTCTACCGGCGCAACTCCGGGCTCCAGATGCAGGCTCCGCTCTTCACTCGCGAGAGCCTGACCGCCGCGCCGACAGTGCTCATTGACCCAAACGCGCTCTGGCCGGACGGCACGACGTCGCTGGCCACCTTCGAACCGGCACCCGGTGCGCGTCACCTCGCCTATGCGTATGCGAAGGGCGGCGCCGACTGGCAGACGATCAGGATCAGGGACCTCGCCACGTTCGAGGATCTCGACGACGAGATCGACTGGATGCGTTTCTCCGGGATCTCGTGGACCAAGGACGGCGGAGGCTTCTTCTACGCGCGCTATCCCGAGCCTCCTGCCGGCAAGGTGCTCGAAGCGGCGCTGTCAGGCCACGCGCTCTACTACCACGCGCTCGGCACGCCGCAGACGCAGGACCTCCTCATCTACACAAACACGGATAACCCGTCGTGGTTCGCCGGCGGCACGCTCACAGATGATGGACGCTATCTGCTCGTGTCCACGTCGAAAGGCGCTGACAACAATAACCGCCTCTACCTCGTGGACCTCCGTGACCCGCTGAAGCCCGTCCTCGACGCACCGCTGCAACCCATCTTCGAAGAGGACGATGCGGAGTTGTCGCTGGTGGGGAGTGATGACTCCACCCTGCTGCTGCGGACGGATCGCGACGCACCCAATCGCCGCATCGTCTCGATCGACGCGCGGCGGCCGCGCTCGGATTGGACGACGGTGATCCCCGAGTCGTCGAACGCGATCGAGAACGCCACCGCGGCAGGTGGACGTCTGTTTGTCGAATACCTGGTGGACGTCAAGAGCCGACTGGTGAGCTTCGACTTCTCGGGCCGCGAGCTTGGTGATGTGGCGCTCCCGGCCGCCGGGTCACTGTCTGGCTTCAGCGGTCGCGAAGGCTCCCCGCTGCTGTTTTTCGCCTTCACGTCGCACCTCTATCCGACCACGGTGTTTTCGTACGACGTTCGGACAGGCGAGAGCACTCCGTTCGAAGCGGCAGCACCCCCGGTGGACGTCTCGCACTACCAGACCGTGCAGGCGTTTGCCGTCTCGAAGGACGGAACGCGCGTGCCGTTCTTCATGACCTCGCGCACAGGATTGCCGCGCGATGGTCAGAACCCGGCGATGCTCTACGCTTACGGCGGCTTCTCGATCAGCCTGATGCCGGGCTATCGGCCCGACGTGCCGGCGTGGCTGGATCTTGGCGGGATCTGGATCACCGCCAACCTGCGTGGCGGAGCCGAGTACGGCGAGGCGTGGCATGCCGCCGGGATGCTCGAGAAGAAGCAGAACGTCTTCGACGACTTCATTGCGGTTGCCGAATACCTCGTCGCGGAAGGATACACGTCACCGGCGAAACTCGGGATGATGGGCGGCTCGAATGGCGGGCTGCTGGTTGGCGCCGTAATGGAGCAGCGTCCGGACCTGTTCTGCGTGGCGCTACCGGCCGTCGGCGTCATGGACATGCTGCGCTACGATCACTTCACCGGCGGCACAGCGTGGGTGACGGAGTATGGATCGGCGCAGAACGCGGCGCAGTGTCCGGTCCTTCGCGACTACTCGCCGCTGCACAACCTGCAGCCGGGCACCTGTTATCCAGCGACGCTCATCACCACCGCGGACCACGACGACCGCGTCGTCCCCAGCCACTCGTATAAGTTCGCCGCCGCGCTGCAAGCCGCGCAGGGATGTGACACTCCTGTCCTGATCCGGGTCGAGACTGGCGGCTCACACAACTTTCGCTCGACTGAGAAGCGGATCGCGGAACTCGCTGACGAGTGGACGTTTACCGCCGCGCAGATGGGACTTTCTCGATAGTCCCGGATCTTGCAGGATCCCCGGGTGAGGAGGATATTCCGTGCTGCCAAGACTCATCATCGCGGCGCTGTTCACGCTGACGGTCACGGGCTGCGCTGCGCTCGAGAACCTGCGCGCCTTCGTGCAGGCGCCGAGGTTCGAAGAGGCGCCCGGGCAGCGGGCGGAGGTCCGGCTCCACGGCCCAACGATGTCGCAGCCGCTCGGCGGGGCGGGCATTCGACTGTGGACGCAGGTGTCGAATCCGAATGCGTTCGGCTTCACGCTGGGCACCCTGCGCGGCACGCTCAATATCGAGAACTCCCGTGCGGCCAATGTCGACTTCCCGCTGGGGCTCCCGCTCCGCGCCGGCGAACAGACCGTCGTGCCGATCGACCTGTCGATCAGCTTCTCGGATCTTCCGGGACTGGCCAACGTGATCCGCCGGGCCGCAGATCGCCAGCCGCTCGCCTATCACCTGGAGGGGACAATTGGCGTCGATGCCGGACAGCTCGGCCAGCCGGTGTTCGGTCCCATGACGCTGCTCAGAGGAGAGATGCGCGGAATACAATGACGCCATGAGATTTCTGTCTGCGCTGATGGTGGGATGCCTGGTGGCCGGTGGAGCGATCGACGGGTGGCAGGGCGCGGGCGGCGCGCTGAATGCGGACGAAGCGAAGTTGGTGGCGTTCGTGGACGCGAATAACGACGCGGCGTTGAAGCTGCTCGAGCAGGTCGTGAACATCAACAGCGGTACCCAGAACTTTGCTGGCGTCCGCGAGGTCGGCAAGGTCTTCCAGCAGGAGTTCGACGCGCTCGGTTTCAAGACGCAGTGGGTAGACGGCACGCCCTTCAAGAGGGCAGGGCACCTTGTCGCCGAGCACCCGGGGCCCGGGCCGAAAGTGCTCCTCATCGGGCATCTCGATACGGTCTTCGAGCCGAATAGCCCGTTTCAGAAGTTCGAGCGTGTCGACGCCCGGTATGCGAAGGGACCCGGCATCGTCGACATGAAGGGCGGCAATGTCGTCCTGCTCCAGGCCCTCAAAGCGCTGCACTCGATCGGCGCACTGAAGACCATGAACATCGTTGTGGTGTTGACGGGTGATGAAGAGGATGCCGGGGAGCCACTGGCACTCGCCCGCGAGGCACTCGTCGGCGCGGCCAAAGGTGCGGCCGCCGCGATCGGATTTGAGAACGGTCCGGGCAAGCCCGAGACGGCGGTCGTCTCGCGTCGCGGCACGACCACGTGGACGCTCCGGGTGAAGGGGCAAGCGGCGCACTCCTCGCAGATCTTCCGGTCGGACATCGGCTCGGGTGCGATCTTCGAAGCGGCGCGCGTGCTCAACGCCTTCCGCGAGACGCTCTCGACCGAGCGCCACCTCACGTTCAATCCGGGCACGATCGTGGGCGGCACGACCATCGAACACGATCCTGTCCAGACCCGCGGAACCGCCTTTGGCAAAACGAACGTGATCGCTGAAACCGCCCTCGTCCAGGGTGACATGCGCACACTTTCGCCCGAGCAACTCGCGGGCGCGAAGAAGGCCATGGAGGCGATCGTCAAAACGTCCCTGCCGCACACGCAGTCGACGATCACCTTCGAAGACGGCTACCCGCCGCTGGCACCGACTGAAGGTAACCGGAAGCTGCTGGCGCTGTACGACAAGGCCAGCCAGGACGTCGGCGCGGGTGCTGTCACGGCCGTGGACCCGGATCGCGCCGGGGCTGCGGACGTTTCGTTCGTCGCCGGGGAAGTAAAGATGATCCTGGATGGCATCGGGCAGATGGGCAGTAACGATCACACCGTCAATGAGACGGCGGACCTGCAGACGCTGCCGTCCCAGACCAAGCGTGCCGCTGTCTTCCTGCTCCGACTGGCGAAGTCCTTCTAGGACTGCTTCGCTAGAAACCTCCAACTTCCAACTTCCAACTTCCAAAATCCAATTCTGAAAGTTGATTTGGCTTTTGGTGATTGGTAGCTGGTCGTTTGCCGGCCGCACTTGCCGGCAGAAATTCGGCCGCCCGTCCCCGGCACCCTCGTCCGTGAGTCGCTCCGCCCTTTCAGCGTGAGAGATCCCGCACTCT
>JACDDJ010000486.1 GCA_013817065.1 Acidobacteriota bacterium | reverse complement strand
ACCATGCGGTGGAGGCCTACAAGATCGCCGATCTGCTGGATGACGCACAGGTGTCTGCCTCGGTGTGGGCTGACTGGGGTGGTTTCAAAATGGAGGCACTGGACGGAGTGAAGGCTAACGCGGCCATCGTTCACGCGGCCGGGGGGCGGGCGATCATCCATTCCGACTCACCCTCGGGAATTCAGCGGTTGAACCAAGAGGCCGCCAAAGCCATGGCGGCGGGCAATGCGGCAGGTCTCCGCATCACGGCCGAGGATGCGATCAAGTGGGTGACCGTGAACCCCGCCTGGTCGCTGGGCCTGGACGATCGCATCGGCACCCTGGAGCCAGGGAAGCACGCCGACATCGTGCTGTGGTCAGGCGACCCGTTCAGTGTCTACACCCGCGCAGAGCGGGTGTGGGTCGATGGCGCGCTTCGCTATGACCGGAACGCGCCGGAGACCTGGTGGCGGACTGATTTCGAGCTGGGGTTTGTTCCCAAGGGGCAGCGATGACTATGTCACCTCTTTTCACACGCTGGGGCGCGTCTGCGGCGCTCGTGTTCGCGCTCGCGGCCCCCGCGGCCGGCCAGCCGATTGCGATTACCGGTGGCCGGGTCTATCCGGTTTCGGGGCCGCCCATCGACAACGCCACCGTGGTGATTATCGATGGGAAGATCGCGGCGGTCGGTCCTGCTGTGCCACCGCCCGCGGGTGCGCGGATCATCGATGCCAAGGGCAAATGGGTTACCCCCGGTCTGATCAATGGCGCGACCCGGCTCGGTCTCGTGGAAGTCGGGTCACTGCCCTCGACCAACGATGCGACGGCCCGCGGCGACCGCGCCGTGGCCGCAGCGTTCCAGGCCTGGGAGGGGCTGAACTGGAGCTCTGTCCTGTGGGCTCCGACCGTGAACGAGGGGGTCACCACAGTCGTATCGCTTCCGGGAGGGCGACTGATCTCGGGGCAAGCGGCGGTGGTCGACACCGCCGGCGCGACGGCGGCCCAGCAGGTGCGCCGGGCGCCAGCCGCCATGGTGGCAAATCTGGGGTCACCGGCGGTGGGTGAGACACAGGCCCGTGGCGAGCTGCTCATGCGTTTCCGCGAGCTGCTCGACGACGCGCGTGACTACGCCGCACGCACTTCCGAGTACGAACGAGCCGCCACAAGGGAGTACGCGACCGGCCGGCTGCACCTGGAAGCGCTGCAGCCGGTTCTGGCCGGAAAACTCCTGCTCGTCGTCGCGGCCGACCGGGCGAGCGACATCACCAATGCGCTGGAGGTCGCCCGCGAGTACAAGCTTCGACTCGCTATCCTCGGCGGCGCCGAGGCATGGCAGGTTGCCGGGAGTCTCGCGGCCGCAAAGGTTCCTGTCCTGACGACGGGGCTGGACAACATTCCCGCCAGCTTCGAGACGCTCGGGGCGCGTCAGGAAAACGCCGCGATTCTCCGCAAGGCCGGCGTCCCTGTCGTCATTACCGCTGGCGAAGGCGAGACCTTCAACGTGCGCAACATCAAGCAGCACGCGGGGAACGCCGTCGCCTACGGCCTCACGTGGGATGATGCGCTCCGAGCCATCACGCTTACACCTGCCGAAGTCTTCGGCATCGACGCGACGGTCGGCAGCCTGACGGTGGGGAAGGATGCCAATCTCGTCCTGTGGGATGGTGACCCGTTCGAATTTGCCACACGTGCGGAACGTGTCTTCATCCGGGGCATCGAAGTGCAGGGGGCGTCCCGCCAGGACCTCTTGACCGATCGCTACAAGCGCGGAGGGCGCTGACTCGCGGTGTCGGGACGGGGGCGAGCGGCCGAGTTCCGAACCGCTTGACAACCGGCGGGCACACCGCCAGAATTGCGAAAATTTCAACTGTGGCCCGTGCTCATGGGCTGATTGCGTTCAGCGGGGGTGCTCAATGAGGAAATCAGTGGCCACGATACTGGCAGCGGCCTTCGCGCTTCTCGTCCCCACCATCGCCTACGCCCAGGCCGGCGCGAACCTCACTGGTTCGGTGAAGGATGCGAGCGGTGGATTCATTCCGGGGGCAACCGTCACGGTGCGCAACACCGCCACCGGCGCGGTGCGCACAACGGTGTCGGCCGATGACGGTCTTTATCGCGTGACGAATCTGCCGCGCGGCACATACGGAGTAAGCGCTGAATTGTCCGGCTTCAGAGCCGTGACCCAGTCGGATGTGCTCCTCACCGTCGGCGAAACCGTGCGCCTCGATTTCACCCTTGAAGTCGGGGGCGTCGGTGAATCCATTACGGTCAAGTCAGAAGCGCGTCTCATCAACACCGAAGAGGGGCGGATCTCCGCGCTGGTCGACCAGAGGCGCGTCAGCGAACTGCCGCTCAACGGACGGAACGTCTTCCAGTTGATGGAACTCCAGCCCGGCGCCACAGGGAATCCCGGCAACGTCGTGCTCGGCGGCACCGCTGGGGGCGACTCCGCCTTCGTGAACGGCCAGCGGAACCGTGCCAATAATTTCCTGCTGGACGGCACCGACAACAACGACCAGTTCACGGCGGGCAGGGTGGCGGTCAACCCCAACGTCGACATCGTGCAGGAGTTCCGGGTCTCATCGAACAACGTCTCCGCCGAATTCGGGCGAAACAGCTCAGCGGTCGTCAACGTCGTGACCAAGAACGGCAGCAACAGCCTGCGCGGCACGGCATACGAGTTCCTGCGGAACGATGCCCTTGACGCAAAGACCGTGTTTGCGACGAGGAAGGATCCGCTGTCGTTCAATCAGTTCGGCGGGACGCTGGGCGGTCCGATTCGCCGCGACAAGACGTTCTTCTTCCTCGGCTATGAAGGGCTGCGCCTCAACCGCGGCGTGACTTTGGTGCGGACGGTGGAGACGCCGGAGTTCCGACAGATGGTCGCCGCCCTGTTTCCCGGCTCGATCGCCAACTTCCTGTTCCAGCAGTTCCCCGCCCCCGCGCCGACCAGCAACCTTCGAGACATCGGACGGCCCGTGGCCGGACTCGCCAACGACAGCTTGCTGAATACGCCTGGCATCGCATCGAACCCAAACTACGTGGCGACCAGCGCCACGCAGTTCCGCAATGCGCTGCAGGCGACACCGGACGGCATCCCGGACGTCGGCACGGTCAACATGAGCATTGCAGAGGACACGACCACCGATCAGTTCAACGTCCGCCTCGATCATGATCTGACCTCGTCGATGCGCCTGATGGGCAGGTATCTCCAGGACGATAGGATCCGTGACGATTTGCAGGCAGTCCCGCGACCCGGCTTCAACCAGCCAATCGAGGAGAAAGGAAAGAATCTGACGACCGCTCTCACGCACGTCATCTCCAACCGCACGGTGAACGAAGCCAGGTTCGGCTACGTCGACCGCAGCCGCGGCCTGCTGGCGAGCAATGCGGGCGTGCCTTCCATCGGCTTCGACGATGGCACGATCGCATTCGGTAACTTCGCGACCAACCCCGCCGTGTTCACACAGAAGACGTTCCACTGGGTCGACACCGTCTCCATGTCTCGCGGGAGCCATAACGTGAAATTCGGCGGGGAAGTGCGTCACGTGCGCGACGATTCGGATTTCGCCGTTCGCCGGCCAGGATTGGCGTTTGCGAACGTCCTCGATTTCGCCATGGACGAGGTTCGGTCCGTGACCATCCTCGGCGTGAATCCCGCTACCGGGTTGATCGAGCCGAACGTGCGCAATTTTCGGTTCTGGGAAACGGGGGTCTTTTTTCAGGATGACTGGAAGATCCGTTCGAACCTGACAATCAACCTGGGGATCCGGCACGAGTGGTTCGGGCGGCCGTCGGAAGCAAATGGCCTGCTCACCAACATCATCCTCGGCCCGGGCGAAAACATCTTCGAGCAGGTGAGGACGGCTACCGTCGGCCGGGTCGAACAGGTCGTGCCGGACGACTGGAACAACTTCGCTCCCCGATTGGGCTTCTCGTGGGACCCCTTCAACAGTGGACGGCTAGCCGTTCGCGGCGGATACGGCATCGCATACGAGCGCCTGTTCAACAACTCGATCACCAACATCCGCTTCAATCCGCCGTTCTACAGCTTTACGGTGGCATCCCCGGTCTTCGTTGCGGCCCACGCGGGCATCCCCATTGCCTATGGCCCCGTGAACCCGGACGGCTCGCGCCGCAATGAGCCGCTGACTCTCGAGGGTGACAATCGCAACATCGGCGTGCAGCCGGGCCTCGGCATCGTCGGGAACATCATCGGATGGAACCCGCGCTTCGGCAATTCCCAGCAGTCCCTGCGCGTGCC
>JACDDJ010000485.1 GCA_013817065.1 Acidobacteriota bacterium | reverse complement strand
CCATCGCAGAGATCGATACCTCGATAAGTCGATCGATCGACAAGTAGATCGATCGACGGGGCTGTGTCAGGATCTAGCCATGCGCAACCTGACCCTGGCGGCCGTCATAGCTGCGGCCTTGTCGATTCCGCTTGCCGGACGCGGCAACGACACCCCCATCCAGAACGCCGCCCTCGCGTGGGATCGCGGCGACTACATCGCGGCACTCACGACCTACCTGGAGGTCCTCGAGGGATCACCAGCCGAAGCCGACCTCGAGGCGATCGCCCTGCAGACCGGCGAGTTCTTTCAGACAACCGAGCTCACGACCGACGGCGATGCGCCGCAATTTTCACGCGACGGTCGGTACATAGCGTATGAGACCGGCGTTCTGCCGGCGCGGAAGGTCAGGATCGTGGGGTCGGCCGACCCGGCGAAGGTTGTTACCGAAATGCGTGGGCATCGGGCCGCGTTCTCGATCGATGGGACCAAGCTTGCCTACCTCGCAGTGCCGGACTCACCGTCCATCGCACAGGTCGCCGCGGCCGTCGACGCTGGTCCCGCGGAAGGACGCGCCCAGCGGGTCGCAGCGCTGAGCTCGCTCGTGGCGCTCGAGTCGAAGCTGGTTGTGCGGGACCTTTCGTCCGGCGCCGAGACAGAGATGAACACCAATGGGTTCCGGGTCACGGCTCTGGCGTTTGTTCCGACCGGCGTCCTCTTTGCCGGATCGCCGGCCGAAGGTGCCGGGCAGATCTACTCGGCATCCCAGGGCGCCGCTCCGGTCGCCATTACGTCGGACGAGGGCGACAAAACCATTGGGGCCGTCAACCCGACCGGCACCGCGCTGACCTTCACCGTGCGCGCGGCAGGCGCCGCCGGTGGCGGACGCGGCGGCCGGGGCGGGAATGCGCCCGCAACCGCGGGCCAACCGGCCACGGACCAGCCTGCCGCCGGCCCGTCGTTCAGGCTGCTCACAATCGCGGATGGCAAGGTCAGCACGATCAGTGGTTCCGCACCGGCATTTTCGGCCGACGGTGCGTCGATCGCCTACATTGTCCGCGACGGCGCCGATACCGGCCTGATGGTCGCAGCAGTGGCGGATCCCGCCGCCGTCAAAGGCCGTTCGCAAGGGACCGGAGCGGATAGACGCCCCGACCTTCTCACCCGACGGTCAGCGACTCGCGTTCCAAATGATGTCCAAGGAAGACTGGGAGATCCACGTCATTGGGCGAGACGGCACTGGCGAGACGCGCGTGACCCGCGAGATCCAGCACGATCTCCTTCCCCGCTTCATCGGGTCCGATCGATTGATCGCGATGGTCGGCGAGGCCCGCCACCGTCGCTCACACCTGTACGACCTGACGACCGGCAAGCGCACTCGCCTCTTCCACAACAACACGGTAAGAACGATTGCGCCCGAGTATGCGTGGATCCCGAGTGCCGACGGGACCAGGCTGCTGATCGTCGCGGAGCGTGACGGCGATACGGTCTCCACCGAGCGCGGCGTCTACATGGTGGACCTGTCGAAGCGAGTGTCGCGCGATGACGTCCGCACCCGCGTGTCGGCGAACCTGTCGGCCGAGCAGGCGCTCCGTGCAAAAACGCAGCGCATCTTCGCCCCGGTCGCCGCTGACATCCGCGCCGCATTGGCCGATGCTTCGGTCGCACGAGTCTACGCCTACGAGAAGGCGCTCTTCGACTTCGACTCGAAGCACATCACGCGCCCGGGCAACAAGCTGGCGAGCGAGTACCTCTTCAACACCTACAAGTCGTTTGGTTACGAGCCGGAGTATCAGTGGTTCGCCGGCCGCAACGCGCTCGGTGGCACGACCGCCAACGTTCTCGCCACGCTCAAGGGTACCGTCAACCCCGAACTCATCTACGTCGTCAGCAGCCACTACGACTCGGTGGCGATCGGACCGGGCGCCGACGATGACACGTCGGGGACGGCGGCCTTGCTGGAAGCAGCGCGCCTGATGGCCGGCAAGCCGCAGGCCGCGACGATCGTCTTCGCGTCCTTCACCGGTGAAGAGGCTGGACTACTTGGCAGCCGCGAATACGTCCGCCAGGCAGTGGAGAAGAAACTACGGATCGTCGGCGCGCTCAACAACGACATGATCGGCTGGGCCAACGATCATCGGCTCGACAACACCATCCGCTACTCGAACCCGGGGATCCGCGACATCCAGCACGGTGCGGCGATGCATTTCACCAACCTGATCACCTACGACGCGCTCTACTACAAGAGCACCGACGCCGCCGCCTATTACGAGGCCTACGGAGACATCGTCGGCGGCATCGGCTCGTATCCAGTGCTTGGGAATCCGCACTATCACCAGTCGCACGACCTGCTCGACACCATCAATCATCAGCTCGTGACTGAAGTGGCCAAGACCACCGCCGCAACGCTGCTGCTGCTGGCCTCGAGCCCCTCGCGCATCGCCGACCTGAAAGTCGAGAGCTTCAGCAACGGCACCGCAAAGGTGTCGTGGACACCCAGCCCTGAAAAAGGGATCACCGGCTACATCGTCACGTCTGGACCGGCACGAAATCCTGAAGGGAAACAGATTAAGGTCAGTTCAGCTGCGGCCACGGTCCCCGGTGTGACACCCGGCACCGTGATCTCGGTGAAGGCCGTCAACGCCAAGGGGCTGGAGGGCTGGGACTGGGCCCGCGTCACCGTGCGCTAAGCACGTGTGCACGCGGCTGTAGCACATCGCACATCGCACATGGCACCTGCCTGGTGCTTACCGTCCACACCCTCCGGCGTTGTAGATGACGGCGGTGTCGATGTTACCGCGGTGCGGACGGAGGACCTGATAGGTCTCGGCCTCGAATCCAGCGTGCTGGAAGACCCAGTAGTTCTTGCCGTCCGCCTCGATGAGGCCGAAGGGGAGCATGTAGGCGATATCCTTCCGGTCGCAGAACGTAATGCGGGCGCCGATCCGGATCGCGGCGCGCTGCTGGTTGGGCAGCACAAAGCCACTCACGTACGTAGCGAGGCCGCAGCCGTCCTTGTCGTTTGGACCGGGCGGGTATTCGCGGACGGCTTCGATGAAGTACGCGGTCCATTCGGGATCATCGGTGGGCGCCCGGTAGATTGCCTCGAGGGTTACCGGAAGCTTCTTCCGTTCCGACGATTTGACCGGGTGGCGCCACGCGGTGAATGCCGAGGCGGAGGCGTTCTCTTCGCGATTGAACTCCTCGAGCGCCAGCCCGAGAACCTTCCTGGCTTCCTCGCTCGCGGGGTCCACCGTGTCGATCTTCGACACGGTCGCGTCGCCCGAGATCAGCAGGCCATCTTTCGGGAACGGGAGCACGAACCCGGGGGGGGCCGGCTGGGTCGACTTGTAGTCGCTGCGCAGTGCCAGCCGCAGCTCGCACATGAGCGGGGTAACGACTGGCGACGTGAGAGTGACATTTCCCGCTGCCGCGCCGTCGGCCCAGTGACGCAGACGATGCGGCGCGGGTTCGATGCCCCACCACGGTTTCGGGATGTCCTCGATCGAGATCGGTCTCTCGTTCGGAAGCCGCTCCGGCCAGCGCTTCGACCAGCGCCGGCCATCGAAGGCCGCGAAGGGGACGACGATACCGTCCCGTCGCAGCACGCTGAGCATAAAGGCGCCGGTCCGCTCCTGATCATCACGCACGGAGTTGCGCCCGCGCTCGAGGAACGCACCGAGCGGACCCGCTGCGGCGAGAAGCGAGAGGCAGAACGTGAGCAGCGCTGCTTGAACTTTCATGTGCTCCCTGCTCCGGCCTCTGCTGTTACTGGCGCTGATGTTCGATGCGTTCCTGCCGGAGGCCGGTGCTGCGTTCGATCGAACGCTCCACCAGCCAGCAGAAGAGTGCCCACGATATGCCGATCAGCCACCCTGCGAGCACGTCGGTCGGATAGTGCACGCCGAGGTAGACCCGGGTGGCACCGATCAACAGCGTCGCGAGTATCGCGATGAACATGCAGTAGAACTTCACCAGCCGGCTCTCGGCCACCCGCATCAGCAACGCGCCGAGTGTCAGGTAAACGGCCGCCGACGTCAGCGCATGGCCGCTTGGAAAGCTCAGGGTCATGACCTGGCGCAGGTGCGGAACCACCTGCGGACGCGGACGCGCGAACACTTCCTTGAGCAGGTCATTCAGCATCCAGCCGCCGACGCTGGCGAGGAACACGAAGGCGGCGTGGCGGTACATGCCCTGGAGGACCAGGAAGCCAACGATGGCGAGGACCGTCATCCCGAGGACGGTCGGACCGCCCAGCGCGGTGA
>JACDDJ010000484.1:2781-4249 GCA_013817065.1 Acidobacteriota bacterium | reverse complement strand
ACCAAGAGGTCATCGCGCGCGTCGCCTCGCTGCAGAACACGCACCCTAGCGCCAAGGCGGGTGTGATGATCCGCGAGTCTCTGGTTGCCAATGCCCGCCACGCGACCATGAACCTGACGCCCGGAGCCGGGCATGAATTCCTGCGCCGTCTTACGCCGGGTGGTTCGACTATATGGAGTGGCGGCGAAACGACAGCTGCACCGTACTGGGTCAAGGTCGTCCGCCAGGGGAACGCCTTCAGCGGTTACATATCAGCGGATCGGAAGGTCTGGCAGTTCGTTGGCACGGATATTATTGCGATGGGGTCGACCGTTTACGCCGGCCTGGCGGTCACCAGTCACGACAGCTCACTGCTCGCCACCGCCACGTTCGATAACGTCTCGCTCAGTGCTCCACCTGATGGAGCGCCGCTCCCGCCTATCACCCCCTCGTCCTTGACGGACACGTTCGACGACAACCTGCGCGACACGGCAAAGTGGTATCGGGGGGCAGTGACGTATTTCGGGTACGGTGCCGGCGAAGATGGGGATTACAACCAAGCCAGCGACATGCTGGTTCGCGCGCTCGAGCAGAACGGGCGACTGGAGATCTTCCCGCGCGCGAACGCAACGGGCCTCCGATACAACGGCTACACTTCGATCGGCACCTTTGACTTCGCGGCCAAGCACGCCAGCGTAGAAGTCGTGCAGGCGCCCAACGCGGCCAGTGCCGCGGACATGGTCTTCAGTGTTGCCGCCGACAATTACAATTGGTACCGCTTTCATGTCGTGAGCGGCTCGCTGGTGCTCGAAGCCGCCGTGGACGGCGCGACGACGTCATCGACGATCGCCTACAGTCCAACGCAACACAAGTTCTGGCGCATTCGACACCACGCCGCGACCAACACGATCGTCTGGGAAACGAGCCCGGACAGGGCGTCCTGGGTCGTCCAGCGGAGCGCCGCGCTGGCCATCAACCTGGCGAGTGTGCGCATCGAGCTCGCCGGGGGAACGCACCAGAAAGAGAGCCAGCCCGGAACTGTCATTTTCAATAACTTCCGGCTGGAGCCGGACGTGCCGGCGGGCGTGAACAAGCCGCCCATTGCCGACGCAGGAGGTCCCTACACTGGAGCGGCCGGCCAACCCGTGCAGTTCAACGGCAGCACGTCGTACGACCCGGACGGGACGATTGCCCAGTATCAGTGGAGTTTCGGCGACGGGACGTCGGCGACTGGTGCGACGGTTTCGCACACATACGCCACACCGGGGGTCTTCAATACCGTCCTGAAAGTCACCGACAGCGGGGGCGCGACAACGAGCGCGAGCGCCAGGACCACCCAGATCATCCCTGCCAGCGTCGGACAATGGTCCCGCCCGGTTGACCTGCCAGTCGTCGGGGTTCATGTGCACCTGCTGCCGACGGGCAAGATCCTGATGTGGCAGCACGAATCGACGTCGGTGCCTTATATCTGGGATCCGGCCGCCAGCAA
>JACDDJ010000484.1:0-2771 GCA_013817065.1 Acidobacteriota bacterium | reverse complement strand
TCTTCGAGCCGGTGCCGATACACAGCAACCAGAATGGGACGCGCCGCGACAGCATCTACTGCGCTGGTCATTCGTTCCTGCCGGACGGCCGCCTGTTCGTGACCGGCGGGCATCTCGAGCCGAAGGGCGATACCGTTCACGGGTCCCGGTTGACCAACATCTTCGACTCTGCGCGGAGCAGATGGTCCTCGGGTCCCGACATGAACGATGGACGCTGGTACCCGAGCAACGTGACGCTCGGCGACGGCACAACCCTCGTGCTCTCCGGGAGCATCGATGACAACTTCGCGGACCAGGGTATCGAAGGCTACCCCTACCGGGTCAACCAGCTACCCCAGGTCTACAGCGCCAACGGCCAGTTCCGCTCGCTCACCAGCGCGCTGCTGAAGATTCCCCTCTACCTGATGGCCCACCACGCGCCCAATGGCAAGGTGTTCGTGGCCGGTCCCGACCAGGTGACCCGGTATCTGGACACCTCGGGGACTGGCGCCTGGACGGTCGTGGGCAACAGTAATTTCGGGAACCGCCCGTATGGCACGTCAGTCATGTACGATCCCGGCAAGATACTGCTCGTGGGCGGCAACCATGACGCGCCTACCAACACCGCCGAAGTCATCGACCTCAATGTCGCGTCCCCATCGTGGCGTGATGTGGGCCCGGCGGCTTTCAAGCGGGCGCGAGTCAGCAGCACCGTGCTGCCGGATGGCAAGGTGCTGATCGGCGGTGGCCACAGCACCGCTGGATTCAGCCCCGGCGCGGGGGCCGTCATGACTGCGGAAATGTGGGACCCGGCGACCGAGCAATGGTCCAAGATGGCCGACGCCTCCATTGCGCGCCTCCATCACTCCGGGGCTCTCCTGCTGCCCGACGCCAGGGTGCTCTTCCTGGGTGGAGGACAGCCGACGGGCGAAGGTGACTACGAACATTACGACGCCGAGTTCTACTCGCCGCCGTACCTGTTCAAAGGGCCGCGGCCGGCGATCAGTGCCGCGCCGGTGGTCGTCGGGTACGGGCAGACCTTCGCCGTCGAGACTGCGGACGTGTCGAGCATCACTCAGGTGACCTGGATACGGCTGCCCTCGGTGACGCATCAGTTCAACCAGAACCAGGGGATCAATCGCCTGACGTTTACGAAGACCGCGACGGGACTCAATGTCACCGCCCCTTCGTCCGGCAATCTTGCGCCTGCCGGTCCCTACATGTTGTTCATCCTGAACAGCAGCGGCGTCCCGTCCGAAGCCAAAATCGTCAGGCTCGACACTGTGGCGCCCCCCTTGGCCCCCAGCAATTTGGCGGCGGCCGCCCCCTCGGCGACGCAGATCAACCTGGCCTGGACAGACAATTCGGCGAACGAGGCCGGCTTCAAGATCGAGCGCTGCCAGGGCGCCGGCTGCACGAACTTCGCTGAGGTGGCGCAGGTGGCCGCGAACCTCGCGAGCTACAGCGATACCGGACTGAGTGCGGGCACCACCTATTCGTACCGGCTGCGGGCCTTCAACAGTGGAGGGGACTCGAGTTATTCCAATACAGCGGCGGCGACGACATCCCTCGCTGCGCCGGTGAACCTGACCGCCACCGCCGTGTCGAGCACGCAGGTCGCCCTGTCGTGGACCGACAACTCGACGGCCGAGCAGGGCTTCAAGGTCGAACGCTGCCAGGGCGCCGGCTGTACAACCTTCGTCGAGATCGCTCAGACGGTTGGGAGCGCCACGGTCTACGACGACACTGGGCTCACAGCGGGTACGAGCTACACGTACCGGGTACGTGCCTACGCCGGCGGAGGAAGTTCCCCGTACTCAAACTCCGCGACGGTCACAACGCCCGCGGCCGCACCGGCCGCTCCCGGTAATCTGTCGGCTGCTGCGGCCTCGAGCACCCAGATCAACCTGGCCTGGGTGGATTCGTCGTCGGACGAAAGCGGCTTCAGAATTGAGCGGTGCGCCGGCGCGGGATGCGTCGATTTCGTGCAGGTTGCGCAGGTCGGCGTGAACGTCACCACCTACAGCGACATGGCCGTCGCTCCGGCCACGGCGTACGCGTACCGGGTCGGGTCGTTCAACGGGAATGGCGGCTCGGCCTATTCGAACACTGCGCAGGCAATCACGCCCGACGCGCCGCCCGCGCCGCCGATGGCCCCACGTACTCTCACCGCGACGCCGCTCTCGAGCAATCAGATCACACTGACATGGGAGGACGCATCGTCTGACGAGAGCGGGTTCAAGATCGAGCGCTGCGCGGGCGCCGGGTGTACCAGCTTCGTTCAGGTTGCGCAGACTGCCGCGAACGTCGCCACGTTCGGTGACTCGGCGTTAGTCGGAGGCACGAGCTACAGCTACAGGGTTCGCGCATACAACGCCGGTGGTGACTCGGCCTTCTCCAACACGGCGACTGCTATGACGTCTGCGCCTCCGCCGGCGCCTCCCGCTGCGCCCACGAATCTGACGGCGGCGGCTGTCTCCAGCAGCCAGATCGACGTCGCGTGGACGGACACCTCCGGAGACGAGACTGGCTTCAAGGTCGAGCGGTGCGCCGGGTCGGGCTGCACGAACTTCCTCGAGGTGGCGCAGCCGGGAGCAAACGCGACGAGCTATAGCGACAGCGGGAGAGCGGCAGATACGATCTACAGATACCGGGTCCGCGCCTTTAACGCAGCTGGCCACTCTGCATACGCAGGTCCGGCCGAGGCCCGGACGCCAGCGCCGCAACCGCCGCCCGCCGCTCCGAGCGGCCTGGTGCTATCGGCGGCCAGCACCACCCAGATCGATCTCGTC
>JACDDJ010000483.1 GCA_013817065.1 Acidobacteriota bacterium | reverse complement strand
CGCGTCGGCCAGAGGGTTCCCGTCAGCGACGCCTACCGATGGGCCGTCGGCCGGATCATCCGCCACCCAGACCGCGACATACATGTTGCTGTCGATGGCCGCCGTATCGAGGAGATCCGACAGCGGGCCCCACGCAAACAGCCGCCACTGTGGATCGTTGGTGCCCCACACATCGTCGGCGTTGGTCTGCGCCTGCATGTTCGTCGTGGTCGCGTTGAGGGTCACCTTTCCGCCTGCCGGCAAGGTGATCTGGCTGCCAGGATTCCCTCTCGTGAAGCTGGAGGTCACTCCCGCGACACCGCCGCCGCCGTCGGCGAGGATGTCGTTCCACCGCGGGACCATCAGCAGGTCCTGGACGACGCGCTCGATCGCCGCGTCGGCCGCGTAGAGCGCCTCCTGGCTGTTGCGATAGTTGTTGGCGATGGCGGTCTCGGTCCGGCTGACCATGATGACGGCCCCGCCCAGTGCGGTGAGCAACATCATCGACATCAGGGCGATGATCAACGCCGTGCCGTCCTGGTTCGCGATCCGGGCGTGCAGCCGTGTCATTGCCATCACCGCGTCAGGTTGAGATTACGCGGCGCAACTTCGAAGGTCAGGCCGTAGTCGGGGATATAGCGCTGGCCGCCCCGGGCGGACCCGGGCTTCATGAACAGGTTCGTGTCGGCGCCGCGGAAGGCAACTGAGGCCGTCTGCACGCGCAGGCTCACCCGAACCTTGCGAACTCTCAGCAGGTCGGCATCGAACTCGTTCGGACCGGTCCCGCAGAATGGACCGTCCGAGAGGACGTCAGCAGTCAGTTCCACGAGCGAACCATCGGTCGCGGTCATCGCCGCCGGCCCGATGTAATTGCCGGCGGCGTCGTAGAGGCAGTTTGCGATACCGGCGGACGGCTTCGGCAGCAATGGTGGGGCCGGGTCACCGTAGTAAGCGAAGCGCAGATCCACAACGTCGTCCGCGATCGCGATGTCTTCGGTGGCGCCGTTGTAGCGCATCAACTTGTTCGTCGTCCGATTCAGGTAGTAGGTGTTGCTAACGATCTGCGTGATCTGAGCGCCGGTCTGGTACGGGTAGTTCAAAGGCTGCTGGCGATGCTGCAGGTGGCCGGCAGCGTCCTGGACCTGGGTGATGATGAAGGTGTCGTAGTTGCCGCTGGTGTCGAAGATGATCACCTGCATCCCGACTTCGAAGCCGCACAGCTCCCGGCCCTTCGGACAATTGGTCTGCTGTTCGACCTTCAGCTCCGCCGACACGTTCGGCATCGGCGATGAAATGGTCGTCTGCGAGTAGCTGTTCGGGATGTACGACAGCGTGATCGCGTCGGTTTTGACACTGGCGAGACCGCGGGTCGGGTCGGCGGAGGTCTGCCCCGTGCGTCGCGGCAGGATCGGCGCGAAGAAATTCACCAGCGAACCAGTGGTCGCCCCCTGGTATGGCCCGGCACCCGCCATGACCAGTTCCTTGAAGATCGTCTCGTTACCGACACGCATCCGCTGCTGCATATCCGCAACTTCCGGCTGCACCTGCGCGGTGCCCTGCGACGGCGCCATCAGGCTGAAGATCGCGCCCGTGACCGTCAGCATGATCGCGGTAGAGATCAGCAGTTCCGTGAGCGTGAAGCCCGCGTCGGCGCGGCGCGCGGGTGACATCACTGTGCTTTCCTCGTCTTGACGCTGACGAGCACCGCGTCCCCGGGCAGTCTCCGCCACGGACCGGTCACCCCGGTACGGGTCGCCTCGTTCGTAATCGGGGTGACGACTACCTGCAGGACGATGGTGTTGTTCGGATTGGTCGGCAGCGGTTGTATGGACCAGCGGCGAATGAAAACGGATCCGTCTGGCGGGGTGGTGCCGGTGCCGACATGGACGCCATTCGCATCGAGATAGTCCACATACCCGGCGATGCTCTCCTCGAGCGACCTCGCCGGCGACGGGTTGAGGCCGGAGCCGGCGGCGGTTGGCGGGTCCACCGACAGATCCGTATTCGTGTCGGTGACCGGCAGCCCCTGGCCTTCGACGTCGAAGCCCCATGTCAGCGCCCGGAGCTGCTCCATCTTCTGTTCAGCCATGGCGGTCGTGGACGTTTGTCCACGAGCGGTGTAGGTCGCGCGGGTCGACAGCGCAAACAACTGCGCTACCCCTAGCGACACGGTCGTCAACAGGCCCATCGACACCAAAACCTCGGCGAGGCTGAAGCCCCTACTGGATCTGAATCTTGCCGGCACTGTTGATCTTTACCGTTCTCGATTTGCTGACGCGCGAGATCGTCAGCGTCTGTTCCGTCGCCATCGTGGTGACGACGTTGTTGACGACGTTGAAGACGGTGCCATCCGGCTGGAACTGATAGGTCACCGTGTTGACCGTCGCGCCGTTAGGAATCGGCCGCACCGGACCGTCGTAGTTCGGGAGCGTCATCAGGTCGTCGTCCGCAGGAAACGGGTAGGCGCTGTTCAGACACCGGTTCGCCGCATTGTCACCCGCCGTGTTCATGAACTCCACCGTCCGCACAAACCCCGCCGCCGGACAGTTCGTGCGCACCCTCAACGCCCGATTACTCGAGACCGCGCGCAGGCGTGCGTCGGCGAGCTCTCGCTCGATCAGCCGTGAGGCCTCGTTCAACTTCATGGTCGCCATGAGATTGCCGCTGAGCGGGACCGCAACCGCCGCCAGCGTGCCCACCATGGCGACGACGAGCACAAGTTCCGTCAGGGAGAACCCACGCTCGGTACACACAACTCGGGACATTGATACTCCTGGCTGAGCAATGAGACTGCCACGCGGCAGGCTCGCCGCGGGAGCCCAACGGACGGGCGCTTTCTTCAGGCGACGCAGTAACTTACGAGGCGCCAGCGGAAGCGGTGTGGAAGGCTGGATGCGTGCAATTCTGCAACAACTCTGACGATTTCGAATGGTCAGCCGTTGAGAGGCAAGGTGACGAGAATCCGCGCACCGGCGCCGTCCGCGTTGGCCGCGGTGACCTTGCCGTTGTGCGTGACGATAATCTTTTGCACGAGGGCGAGGCCGAGGCCCGTCCCTGTTTTCTTCGTGGTGAAGAACGGCCGGAACATACGGGCCGTGACGCTCGCATCGACGCCGGGGCCATTGTCGGTGACGGTCATGATCTGCGTGCGTTGGGCCGCATCGATCGATCCGGTGATGGCAATACGGGGCGGCACCTGCTCGTCGACACATGCTTCGACCGCATTGCGACAGAGATTGCTGAAGGCCTGGCGAAGCAGAACTTCGTCACCCTGCACGATGCCGAACTCGCCAGTGACGCGCACGTCGCCGCCGCGGGACGCGACATCAGCGCGGATCTCCTCCGCTGCCCGTTCCGCGATGCCACGCAGTGCAACCGGAGTAAGGGCGAGCTCCGTCGGCTTCGCGAAGTTGAGGAAGTTGATGACGACCTGGCGCAGCGCCTCCGTCTCCTGACGGATGCCCTGCACGTACGGACGAAACTCCTCCGGAAGCTTCTCGAGATCGAGCAGCCGTCCATAACCGTGGATGGTGGCGAGCCCGTTGCGAAACTCGTGGGCGATGCCGGCGGTCAGTTCGCCGAGTCTCGCGAGACTGTCCTTCAGACGGAGCTGCTCTTCGAGTTCGACCACCGCACTGAGGTCCGTGAAGAGGCAGATTGCGCCCTGCGCTCCACCTTCGCCGTCGGTGATAGGAGAGACGGTGACGCCGAGGTGTACCGCAGCTCCCGCCGGGTGCCCCATCTGCACCGCACGCCGGAGGATCGGCCGGCCCGTCGCCAGGCACTCCTCGACCACAGCCGCCAGCGAAGCAGCGGTGCGAAGCACCTCGCGCATCGGAGGAATAGGCTCACCCGGCCCGGCCGGCACGTCGGGCAACTCTGGAACGCCGAGGATGCGGCGGCCTGCTGGATTCAGCGTGCGCACGAGCCGATCGCCGGTGACCACCAGCAGGCCGGACGTAATGCTCGCAATGATCTCCTCGCTGAGGCGTTCGGATGCCTCGGCGCGCGCCTTCATTGCGCGCTCCTGCTCACGCACACGTTCGAGGGCCTGCTCCATCGCCGACGCCATGAACGCCGTTTCGGTCCCGGGCCCACGCCCCTTCCCGACGGCCCGCGCCGACGCAATGATCTTGGTCACGGCGAACGCGAGCACGCCGACGAGAGCCGCGACGACCGCGTTGAGTCCGAGGAAGAGAGCGCCGGACTCAGTCACGGGTAATACATCCCGACGTACCATTCGACGATCTGCGCCCCGGCGAGCGACGCGACGAGCGCG
>JACDDJ010000482.1 GCA_013817065.1 Acidobacteriota bacterium | reverse complement strand
ACCACGTTGTGCTCTTCGACATTGACGGCACGCTGGAAGCCTCGTTCCCCCCTCTCTGGACAACCGCTCACTTTCTACACGAGGGCTATTCGACGTTCCGCTCGTGTACTTCGGAGGAGTGGGCGCGATGGGTCACGTCGGGACGAGCAGGCATTTCCACTCTTGCGCCCTTGCAGCCGAAGAGAGAGCACCTGTACGGCCAGCAGCGGCTCGCAGCAGAGCTCAAGCGACGAGGTTTTGCCGGGTCGATCTCGAATCCGTACGTCACCTCGAGCTTCGTGCTCGAAGACTGGGACTTCGATGGATCGTTGTGGCAGCACTGGGACATTCTCGCAAAGGACGATCCGGCATTCTGGGGCACCCTCGTCGAACGGCTGCTTGCGCAGTCGGAGACCTACTGGGCAAAGGCGAAGACAGCACGCGCACTCCAAGTTGCGACGACAGGCAATACGAGGCCAGTTACCTACGATCCCATTCTGCCGGCGTGGATTCTCAGGCTGAGGGAGCTGCCGTGCTTACGCGACACTCGTGGGGTTCGCCGGAAGCCCGGCGAACTGTTACGCCGAACGCCAGAGACCGAGCCGTTTCTCGACGTCGAGTTCTTCGTTCATGCGGTGCTCGATGGAGAGGCCGTTCGACCCCTTCTAACGCTGCTCGGTGTCCGCGACACGCCGACCGGGCCTGATCGGCTAATCGCTTGTTTGAGGGCATTGGCGCACACGGACACTCCACCGATCGCCGAAGTCGAGAAGTGGTACCGCCGGCTCGATCAAATGATCGACACATGTTCGACAGCCGATCAGGGCAGTATCCAGCACGCCTTTCACACCGAGAAACTTGTCTTCACGGAAAGCTCCGGCTGGGTCACATCAGGTGGTGTGTACTTGGCATCCGACGAGGAAGATGTACCCGGCGCAGCGCTCGTTCGGGCATCGGTGCGCGACCTTGCACTGTGGCGCAAGGTCGGAGTAGAGGACCGACCCACCTCAGATCTGGCGATTCGGTGGCTGACGGACCTGCCGACCGGCAAGCCGCTCTCCCAAGATGATGTTCGGCGTGTCCGGGCTCTATTAGCGCGACACCCAGTCAGAATCTGGACCGAGTGTGGTCATTGGCTCAACCTGGCCGGCGAGTGGGTGCCGGTGGGAGGTCTCACCTACGCCTTGACCATGCAGACGTTGGTGCCATGGAGCCACTTTCATGAGTGGGTCAAGCAAGCGACCGCGGACCTTCAACGCCTCGGGGCCGAGATCACCGACGCAGCTCCTTTTGTCGGGCTCCAACGCCTAGTGGACAGCGTCGAGGATCGTCTCGAGGTCAGCTCACTGTTCCCCGGCACTCCTCAAAGGAAGCCCTGGCTCAATCGACTCGGGTCAGAGCTAAGACGGATCGAACTCGACGACGAGGCCGAAGTCGCGCGGATCCGGACGTTGGCCGCACGCCTTCAGGACACGCTTTGGTTGGAAGGCCCGGAGCTCGAGATGATTCCCTACATCGGCGGCACTCCGGCCGGGACGCCTCGGCGTGCTGAAGCGGTTTGGATGGATCGAACACTCCACGTGGTTCGTCGTCCAGCGGCGAGACTGGCGCGAGCTGTCTCGCAGGAGTTGGGTCGCGCCTTTCGTCGTCCGGACGTCGCCGACGCCATCAAGCTGTGCTTTGATCGCTCGCCTGAGTTCGTGACGGAGGTTGTCGAGGAAAACTTCACACTCGGTTCGCTGGTGAGCACCGACGAAACACGGGCGCAAGACACCGCGCCGGCTGACGCAGGCCCGCCGGGGGATGCGGTTTCCAGCGAGTCGACTGCGTCGGCTGACGTTGCGTCTGCCGCAGAGGAGATCCTCAAGTCACCGAACGACGGAGACGTTGAGGATGGGTTCGAAATCGATTCGGACACAAGCGAGTCCGTGCGCAAAGATCGCCACTCGACGAAGCCGACAAAGCCACCCGTGATCGAGCGTTTCGCCCGCGCTCAAGGTTTCCAAAAGGACGGCGATCATCGTTTCTATCATCCGGACGGAAGCTGGATCGCCAGAACGAACGGTGCCCGTTTTCCGTGGGAACGGCGGACCGCTGGTGGAGAGCTGGTTCGCTCGTATTGGCCAAAGGACCATTGCCTGGATCTTGAGCCCCTGCAACTGGAGGCTGACTTGTGGGGCCTCATTGACAAGTTTCCGGAGAGATATTCGCTGGTTCTTTCCAGCCCCAGCGGCGAGCCCATCGAAGTCCCTGGCGTCGGACTCCGGGCAATGCTCGAACAGGGACAATTGAAGATCTATCCGGCAGCCTATCGACTCGTCATCGGTGTTCAAGCATGAGCGCTAGCCCGAAAGCACCAGGCGGCGAGGGAAACTCGACGGCGATTGGCAACAGCACCGCTCAGGAGTCCCTGTTCGAAGAGCCCGACGCAGTTGGGACGGCGGCGGCGGAATGGGATCGAAACAGTGCGCAGCGTTCGATCGATGAGCTGTTTCAGTTTGCTCGCCAGTACACCAGTAGCGAATCGTTCAATGGTCTGATGCGCTTCATCGCCCGGTTTCGGCTCTACTCGCCGTTCAACGCGATGCTAGCCCACATTCAGATGCCTGGTGCGACGTTCGTCGCGCCCCCGCATCGCTGGACGCGCGACTATGGACGTCGAATCAAGCCCGGCGCGCGGCCCGTCGTCCTGCTCCAACCAATGGGACCGGTGATGTTCGCGTTCGATGTCAGCGACACTGAGCCGCTTCCCGACGCGAAGCCACTGCCGAAAGATGTCGAGAAGCCCTTCGAGGTCCGAGGTGGACGAGTAGGCAACGAGCTCGGGCGGTCAGTCGAGAAAGCAAAGAGGGACGGCGTTCGTGTTGTGGAGCGCGATGCCGGCTCCCAGAGCGCCGGACAGATCGGAGTCGCGAAGCCAGGAGCCTCGGTCAGCTTCTTGATCAAGTCGCGCCCGGAGCCAATGTATCGGGATTTCGCCGTCAGATACGATCTCCTCTTGAACGCGAAGCATTCCCCAGAGGCGAAGTACGTCACGCTGGTTCACGAGCTCGCACATCTGTACTGTGGACATCTGGGGACGCCGAACGAGCATTGGTGGCCAGACCGTCGGGGGCTCACTGAGGCTGTTCGGGAATTCGAAGCGGAATCAGTAGCGTTTCTCGTCTGCAGCAGGCTTGGCATCGACAATCCGTCCGACGAGTACCTGTCCGGCTACGTCAAGGGCAACCCAGAGACGCCTGCTATCAGCCTCGACTGCGTCTTGAAGGCGGCCGGGTTGGTCGAGCAGATGGGTCGCGAGCGAATGAAGGTCAGGAAGGACAAGGAAGCCTAGTGCGTCAGGCCGACTCGCCGCGATGAAACCTCCAACCCTACAACGGTGGACCGTAGCAACGCTTCGTCGTCACCTGCTGGCGCGGCGCTTCGCCGTCCCGAAGCTGCAACGGAATTTTGTCTGGGATCCTGGGCGCGCGGCAAAGCTCCTCGACAGCATCTATCGTGACATGCCGATCGGGTCGCTGTTCGTCTGGGAGATGGACCGAAAATCAGCCCACCTGATTCGGCAGGCAACGAATGTTCTGCCCTCTTTCGACGGCGCCAACAAGCACGTTTGGTTCGTGATTGACGGGCAGCAGCGACTCTCTGTGATCCACCAGGCGTTCGAGGCCGAGGTGAGGCCGAATGACGCTGGCCGCGAGATCGATTTCGGCCGTCTTTGTTACGTGGTTCACCCGGACCTCGACCAAGAGAACGTCGCGCGGATTGTGTACCGAAAACCGGTTGATCGGGAGTTCGTTCCGCTCAAAGACATCCTGGCGGTTGACTGGCGAAAGCGAATGCCGAGTCGCTCGAAATGGTTTCTCGCGAAGATTCGGGATTGCCGGCGGCGTCTGCTTTCGTACCCAGTGCCGATCATCACAGTGCAGTCCGCGACACTCGACGAGATCGGCGAGGTGTTCATCCGCGTGAACTCGCAAGGAATGCGAATTACCTCTGCGGACCGGGCAATCGCTCTGATGGGGAACCTCGACGTTCGCGCAATGGCTTTGGAACTTCGGCAAAAAGTCCGCGATCAGGTATTCAACATGGGCAGCATTGACCCGATCCTCATGGGGTTCAATCTGATCGCAGAGCGACAGACCATCGACGGCGACCCTCCCAAGCTCGAGGCCATGGCGCGGAAATGGTCGAAGAAGATCAAGACCCATACGGACGAGAAGAGCAAGTTTAAGAAGGTCTGGCACCGCTACCAGGAAGCCTTTCTTAACGCTGTGGACTATCTCCATCAGC
>JACDDJ010000481.1 GCA_013817065.1 Acidobacteriota bacterium | reverse complement strand
ATATCATTCGGACCGTGCCCATTCGGTTGACCGCGGGCCTGCTCGCGGTGTTCCTCGTAGCCGCTGCCGGCTGCCGCGGCGGGTTCCTCGCCAAGCAATACGAATACGAAGAGGATTTGACGCTCGACATCGACGGATCGGCCGTCCTCGTCGTTAATGCATCTCTGGCGGCACTGGCCGCCCTCCGCGGTCTTCCCGTCCCTACCGACAGTGCGGAGCGCCTCGATCGAGACGAGATTCGTGCGCTGTTCGAGAGCCCTGTCACCGAGGTCACTCGTGTCAGCCGCGCCTGGCGCCGCAAGGGACGCCGATTCGTGCAGATCCGCGTCGAGGTCCCGGATATTCGCCGACTCGGCGAGGCGGCGCCCTTCGCCTGGTCGAAGTACGAGTTCGGTGCCGATCAAGGGAAGCACGTCTACAGGCAGATTGTTGGTCCCTCGGCGCTGCAACCCGGAACGCTCCAGAACTACGGGTGGGATGGCAGTGAAATCGTCGCCTTCCGGCTGCACCTGCCGTCAAAGATCCTTTATCAGAACGCACGCGACCTCGAGACCAACGAACCTGCACACGCCAGTCGCGGGAACATCGTCGCCTGGGAGCAGCAGCTCACGGACCGCCTCGACGGACGGCCGGTCGACATCCACGTCGAGATGGAGAGCCAGTCGATCCTGTACCGGACCCTCTGGCTTTTCGGTGGGGCGTTCCTCGCCGCGATCCTGGTGCTCGCGTTCCTCATCTGGTGGACGATGAGGCGCGGCCGGGACCAGGACGAGCCGGCTGCGACCCAGCCCTAGCGCGACTCCGACTCTGTTCTGAGGGCGCAGGTCACGCTGCGTTCCCCTTTGCCGGAGGCAAGGGATCGGGCCAGGACGCGGTCCACATCGGTCGGCACGCTTCCCATCAGCGTCACGTAGCCGTTCTCCACGATGATGTGAATCGGCGGACGCGGCATCGCGGCGTATCGAAAGAACGCAGAGTTCCCGTAGATCGCGCGGGCGACGCGCTTTCGCAAGTCGTCGTCTTCGATCGACACCGGCAACACCGTGATGTCGTTGCGCACCTCCTGCACGCCAGCGACGTCTGCGAGCCGCCTGGCGATCTCGTCCTTCTTGAACGGCATCGTCACTTTGCCGGCGACAGTCACCACGCCGTTCTGCACGTGTGACGTGACGTCGTCGAAAATGGTGAGGCGGGTGTAAGAGCGGAGTGAGCTGGTGATCTCGTCCTGCAGGCGGGCGTCAGTATCGAACTGCGCAGAGGCGGTCAGTGGAAAGCAGACCAGCAGAGCCAGCGCGGCGAGAATTCGGGCACTCATGAGACATCCCTCTGGCGCTGGCACGCACGTTCTCCATGAGCGCAAAGGAAGTGCCACCCGAAGGGCATACTTTTACGCAGGATAGGAGCCAAGCTCGGGCGGATCTGTCACTTTGAGATGACGTGCGCGCACGATTCTGGAGGCGGTTTTCCGGAGTGCCGCAGGCCGGCGGGCACGAGCGTCACTACTACCGGACGAAAGTTGATGAAGCCAGCCCCGGGAGCCGAGCATCGAGGTCCGCCATCCGGCAGGGCGGCGGTCTGGAGCGTGGAACACCCACACCGAGACGGACAGCAGGCTGTGTATGCCGATCCAGCCAATCGACGGTGCGCGCGCGCCGGCAAGCATCGCGAGGGCCGCGAGGCCGAGCATGACGATGCCGAACGCGGCGGACAGGACGTGTCCCTGATGGATGCGGGCCGAGAGTGGCTCGGGATGCCGGAAATCGAGGAAAGCGAGGATCAGCAGGTTGAACATGCAACTGCCGATCACGTCCCCCGCGGCGATGTCAGGGACGTCGAACACGACGATCGAGCTGACGCCGGTGACGAGTTCGGGCAGCGAGGTGACGGCGGCCATGACCAGCACGCCCATCCACGTTCCGCCCAGGCCGCTCTTTTCCGCGATGCCGTCGCCATAACGCGACAGCCGCACGCCCGACAGGACGATCAGCAGCGTGCAGGCGCCGAACAGGGCGATGGTCTGGGCGAGGGCCACGGGGCTAGAACATGATAATCATTCTGTCGCCGCCACCGCCGCCGAACCGCGGATTCACCACGTTGTTGAAGATCGATCCGAAGCTGTAGCTGACGCCGAACCCGACGAAGTAGCGGTATCCGGTCGCGAGCTGGCGTTGCCGCAGGAGCACCTCGTCGACCGAGGCGCCGCCGCGCTTCAGATTGATCTGGTCGCGGATCCGCGAGTAATCGCCGAACATGTTGAACGAGAAGCCCTTGAAGAGCCGCACGTCAGCGTTGGCGAAGATCGACAGCCGCGTGCGTTCGGGCTTGTTCAAATGCTGCGAGAAGCTGGCGGACGCGCCGGCCGAACCCCACGGCTGCCGCAGCCCGAGGTTGGAGCCGATCGAGTGGATCGGGACGGTCTCTTCCAGCTTGCCGAAGATCGTTTCGTCGGTATAATTCGCGCGCTCCGCGCCGATCGAGTAGAGGAACGTCCAGCTTCGGCGCGTCGATTCGGCGTAGGGGAAGACGTCAAACTCGATGCCCGGCGTGATCCCCAGCACCCAGTCCTGATTGCTGAAGGTTGACCCGGAGAGGTTCGCCCGCACGCCGGCCGACCACTTCGGACCCAGACTCTTGACCACGAGCGTGTTGACCCCCCAGCTGCGCGTGATGCTGCGGATGGTGGTGGTCTCGCTGATCTCGAACGTGTTCTCGCGGTAGCTGCCGTTGGTCGAGAGGTTGATCTTCCAGGCTTCGGTGACGCGGTTGGCCGAGAGGTTGAGCCGGTAGCTGCCGTTCTTGCTCGTTTGTTCGCCGCCCAAGTTGCCGTTCACGCCGGTCCTGAACACCCAGTAGTTCCAGGGGTCCTTCTGCGGCGTCGTCTGCGCGTCCAGCGCCGCCGGTGGTTTGAACGTGACATCCAGCGAATTGGTTTGGCCGGCGCGCACGACATAGCGGGTCAGCCCCAGCCGCACCAGGCGGGCCAGCTCCTTCCGCCGCGCGTCGCTCGTGTCGGTCGAGGCCGTCGAGAACGTCAGCGTTTCATCGGCGCCCGCCTGAGGTCCCGCGCCGATAAACTTCAACGTCCAGCTCGACCCGCCGCCGCCCGTTGTCTGGGTTGTGACCAGCAGGTGAATGTCTGAGTCCGCGCGGTCGCGTACCCAGTCGACGAACGCGACATTGGTGCGGAGGTAGTCAAAATCGCACTCGTACTGGCAGTCCAGATACACCTTGAGGCGGGCGGCGTCGAACTGACCCGCGGGCGGGACGCTCTGAGCGTATGTCGCGCGCGCGGGACCGATCAGCACAAGAATCGCGACTAACAGGGTTCGAATCGTCATCTTGTCTCCGGAAAACCTTATGAGCCGGCGCCAGGAGCAAGTGGCGATCCAGCCGCGGGGACGCGGGTCGGGTCCAGTCTCCGCGCGATCCCCCGGTCATTTCCAGGTCTTAGACGGATGAGGCGTGTGGCTGGTTGGCGGATCCTACGTCCACCGGCTCCTGGATTTTCTCGTCCGGTACGACGGATCGCTGATCGTCATCGCACGACCGCCATTTCCTCAACGCGGTGTCAGCACTAGAGCAGCACGATCGTCAGAATGCCCGCAGTGATCAGCGCCATCTGTCGGAAGGCGCCGCCCTCGACATTGCCGCGATGGAGATCGGGGATCAGGTCTGCCATCGCGATGTAGAGGAAGTTGCCTGCCGCGAAGGCCAGCACATAAGGCAGCACGTCGGGCAGTGTCTGGGACGTCATCAACATCGCGAGCGCGCCGAGGACGCCGCCAAGCGCGGACATCATGTTCAGTGTCAGCGCGCGGGATCGTGAGTAGCCGGCGCGCAGCAGTATCGCGACGTCGCCGACTTCCTGCGGGATCTCGTGGGCTGCAACCGCCAGCGCGGTCGTGATTCCCAGTGGGACCGAGGTCAATACCGCGGCCGCGATGATGGCGCCGTCCACGAAGGTGTGAAACGCGTCGCCGATGATGACGAGTGACGCGGCGCTGCTGGTGTGCGCTTCACATTCGTGGCCGTGGCCGTCGTGGCAGTGGCGCCAGAGCACCAGTTTCTCGAGCAGGAAAAAAGTGAGGACGCCTGCCAGCAAGGTCCCGAGTGCCGCCTGCGGGCGCAGCACTTCGAGTGCTTCGGGCAGCAGGGCCAGCAGCGCGACGCCGAGCAGCGTTCCTACCGCGTAGCTGATGGCCCAGGGAACGATCTTCGATCGGAGACTGTCACCCGCGAGCAGGAACGTTGACGCCGCGAGCAGGCCGCCCAGGC
>JACDDJ010000480.1 GCA_013817065.1 Acidobacteriota bacterium | reverse complement strand
CGGCGTTGAAGGCGGAACGCGCAGTGACCCACGCCGCACACGTCGTCGCGGTCGAAGTATTGTGCGCGTGCCAGGCGATCGACCTGCTCGCGCCGCTGAGGACGTCAGCGCAGCTGCAGCGCGTGCACGAATTCGTGCGCGGCATGGCGCCGACGGTGACGGACGATCGTCCACCGGCGCCGGATATCGAGCGAATCGCGGCGGCAATCGTCGATGGCTCGTTTGAGCGCGCATGTGGAGGAGAAGTCAAGTAAGAAAAAATCCAGTTTCAATTTGACAAGCGCGTCGTACGTTTCTAGATTGCTACCTTCGTTGCGCACACGGCACCCCAATTCGTCATGAGCACCCTCAGTCGTCACGTCAGCGCGCCTCGCGGCGCGGCGCGGTCCTGCAAAGGATGGCCGCAGGAAGCGGCGCTGCGCATGCTGATGAACAACCTCGATCCCGAGGTGGCTGAACGACCCGACGAGTTGATCGTGTACGGTGGTTCGGGCCGCGCCGCTCGCAGCTGGGAAGCCTTCGAAGCGATCGTCGATGCACTCAGGCGGCTCGAGAACGACGAGACGCTCGTCGTCCAATCCGGCAAGCCCGTCGCGGTGTTCCGCACGCATCCCTGGTCGCCGCGGGTCATCATCGCCAACGCACTGCTGGTGCCCGCCTGGGCGACGTGGGACATCTTCCGCGACCTCGAAGATCGCGGCCTGACCATGTACGGCCAGATGACGGCCGGCAGCTGGATCTATATCGGAACGCAAGGCATTCTCCAGGGCACCTACGAAACCCTGGCCGAACTCGCCCGCCGTCATTTCGGCGGCACGCTGGCCGGACGCCTGGTGGTTACGGCCGGCCTTGGCGGCATGGGCGGCGCCCAGCCGCTCGCCGTCACCATGAATGGCGGTATCGCGCTGATCATGGAAGTTGACGCGACACGCATCGAGCGGCGGCTCGCAACGCGCTACGTCGACGAGCAGGCAGCGGCTCTGGACGACGCCCTCGAGCGGATCGCAAAGTATCGCCGCGACCGGACCGCGCGTTCGATCGCGCTCCTGGCAAATGCGGCAGACGTTCTGCCGGAACTGGTGCGGCGGGGGGTGGTGCCGGACGTCCTGACCGATCAGACTTCGGCGCACGACGCACTGACCGGTTACCTGCCTCACGGCATGTCGATGGAGGCAGGCGCCGCGCTTCGGCTACGTGATCCGCAGGCGTATGTGCGCCAATCCACGGCGTCGATGGCGGTTCACGTCCGCGCCATGCTGGACCTCAAAGCTCGGGGCGCCGTCACCTTCGACTACGGCAACAACATCCGCGCGCAGGCCGAGAAGGGTGGCGTTGCCAACGCGTTCGACATCCCGGGATTTGTGCCCGAGTACATTCGTCCACTCTTCTGTGAGGGCAAGGGTCCGTTCCGGTGGGCGGCCTTGTCCGGAGATCCGGCCGACATTGCGGCCACCGATCGACTCGCGCTCGAGATGTTCGCGCATGACGAAGCGCTGTGCCGCTGGATCCGTCTTGCCGGCGAGCGCGTCGCGTTCCAGGGGCTACCGGCACGGATCTTCTGGCTCGGCTACGGTGAACGCGCCAGGTTCGGGCTCGCGATCAACGATCTCGTCCGCCGCGGGGCGGTGTCGGCACCGATCGTCATCGGCCGCGATCACCTCGACACCGGATCGGTGGCATCCCCAAACCGCGAAACCGAAGGGATGCTCGACGGCAGCGACGCCATCGCAGACTGGCCGGTGCTCAACGCCCTGCTCAACGCGTCCTCGGGCGCCACCTGGGTATCGGTGCACCATGGCGGCGGTGTCGGCATCGGGTATTCACTCCATGCCGGGATGGTTGTGGTCGCAGATGGTACGCGCGAAGCCGACGAAAAGCTCGAACGCGTCCTCACCGCGGATCCAGGCCTCGGCATCGTCCGCCACGCCGACGCCGGGTATCCACAGGCGATCGCCGCGGCGCGCCGTCACGGCCTCGACATGCCTTCCCTTCGTCCTGAGACTGCCCGGGAGATTGGGCCGGAGACTACTCGATGATGATCCCGGAACGGCCGGCACTCGAACGGCGCGTGCTCGCGGCCCTCGACGGGACGGGTGGCTCCAAGGGGCGCATCCCGGTCCTGATCGGCGGTTGCGGATCTGGCCGCACGTCACTGTTGCTGCGCCTGCGCGACTTACTCGGCCGCTCGCAGGCTCAGTTCGTGGATGTCGAGCGCATCGCCACGACACCCGAGCGCTTTCTGCAGTCCATGCGCGGCGCCTCGCCCTTCCCCGCCCATCCGTACGGACAGGCCGCGGCCGAACACGGCGCCCGCGACGCCTTCGATGCCGCGCTCGCGTTCCTCGACACTGCCCGCGCGCCGGGTGACATGCCGGCAACGTTCCTGCTCGACGAGTTCCTCGAACTGCGAACGTTCGAAAGTTTCCCGGGCCTTCGCACCGTCCTGCGCGATCTGATCGGGATGCTCGCCTCGAGCGGCAACCGCTTCGTCCTGACGACGCGGTACGTCGCCCGGGCGCATCGGTTGTTGCGTGACGCGCCGGCGCAGTTCGAGATCATCCACGTCGCGCCACTGACCACCGCGGAGATCCGCGCCACGATCGCGTCGCCGCACGACGCGCATCTCGAAGACGATCATCCGCTGCGAGACGATGTCGCGGCGGTGGTGCATGGACTCTCGAACGGCCGGCCGCTCTACGCGCGCTTGATTGCGGATTCGGCGTCCGCGATGGCCTCGCGCGGCGCCGCGGACCCGGTCAGCGCGCTGGCCGGCCTGCTCGCACCCGACGGCGCGCTCTCGGCCGCCTGCCGCTTCTCATACGAGCTCCGGCTGCACCGTGCGCGTGGCTACGGGGCGCTCAAAGCGATCCTCGACGTCCTCGCCGAAGAGGAACCACTGACCCTGACCGAAATCGCCGTACGGCTTCGCCGGACGCCGGGCTCTACGAAGGACTATCTATCGTGGCTCGAAGACGTCGACCTGATCGTCTCGCGCCAGAAGCGCTACAGCTTCGGTGACCCGATGCTCCGGCTGTGGGTGCGACTGCACTGCCGGCCCACGCCGCCGACCGAGGAAGAGATCGTCCGCGAGGTCCACACCTACGTGCTGAGCCACCTGCCACCGGCGGAGCCCGTCCTCGCCGTCGCCGGTGTGCCGGAGACCGAGAAGTCGTGGGGAATCATCGAGATCGACTAATCACACGGATTTCACGGATTCTACGGAATTCACGGCCACACGGATTTCACGGAATCACGGAACTCACCGAGACACGGAGTTCACTAAACCAGAAACGGCTTGCGCGAAGTTCGACGGAACCTTCGAATAACCCGAGCAGCCCCCAAACGTGTTCCGCGTAATCCGTGTTTATCCGTCTGTTCCGTGTGGCGCGGAGCTCGACGGCACTTGGCGAATAACCGAGCAGCCCCCAACCGTATTCCGTGTAATCCGTGTCTGTCCGTATTTTCCGTGTTGCCGGTTCCGTGGGTAATCCGATCGAATGTGTCGGGTAACCCGAGCACCAACCGAAAGTGTTCCGTGTAATCCGTATCTATCCGTCAGGTCCGTGAGTGGATTCCGCGGGTGGGCTGCCTTGCAGCTTGGTCAGCGCGGATTTCGCTGCGGTCTGGGCGGCTTCTTTTTTGGTCTTTCCTTCGGCCGCCGCGAATACTTCTTCACCCACGACGATCTCGACGCGGAAGCTGCGGCGGTGTGGCGGGCCGATCTCCGCGGTCAGTCGATAGACGGGCAGACCCCGGCCTTCTCGCTGTAGATATTCCTGGAGCGCGGACTTGTAGTCTTCGGTGAAGGCGGCGTGGACGCCGCTGCGGCGGGCTTCTTCAATCAGTGCCTGGAACTGGCGCTGAATGAACGTCGTCGCGGGCTCGATGCCGCCATCGAGGTAGATGGCGGCAATCAGCGCTTCGTAACAATCGGCGATGATCGCGTGCTTGCGCCGGCCGCCGGTCTTCTCTTCGCCGCGGCCGAGGATCAGAAAATCACCCAGGCCGAGTTGTTCGGCCAGTCGCGCGAGCGCGGTCGCGGACACGATCGAGGCTTTCAGCTTCGACTTCTGCCCTTCGTTGTGCTGCGGGAACTGGCGGAAGAGCATGTCGGCGATGACAAAGCCAAGCACCGAGTCGCCGAGGAACTCCATCGACTCGTTGTCGAACACACCGCCGCTGGCATCTTCGTGGACGCGCGAGCGATGCGTGAGGGCGTGCTCCAGCAATCCTCGATCGCGGAACCGGTAGCCAATCCGTTCTTCCAGCGGACCCAGCTC
>JACDDJ010000479.1 GCA_013817065.1 Acidobacteriota bacterium | reverse complement strand
GACCGGCTGAACAGAATTCTCAACGACGCTTTTCAGCGAGAGGGCGAACCCGCCCTGAGTCCGGCGGGACTCCTGAGGCCGAGAGGAGAAGGCTCAGTCAGTCTGCCAACCGTGCGCAGCGCTTCGTCTGAGCTTGGGCGGCCCGCACCTGCCCCGGAGCCCAGGGCTGCGGCGGTCGACTGTATCGCCGCTGCTCAAGTCGACGAAGTGGCCCGCGTGCGAGTGCTTCAGTCGTTGCCAGCGTTGACGCGCCACGGGCTCTATCACGCACCACGTTGTTCGGGAATCACGAGATCGGGCATTGGACGGGCCGAGAACAGTCGCTGACACGGCAGGGCGATGACCCGCGCCCAGCGGTTGGCGCGACTCACCCGCGCGCTGTCGGTGGCGATTCCGGTATTGGCGTACATCTGGCGATAGAGCTTGGAGATCAGGACGAAGGCAAGGCGGGCCCGCAGTGTCGGCGTGCATCCGGAGCGGGCCCAAACACGCCGCAGGCTGTAGAATTGATCCCACACCGCCTGCGTACGCCGTCGGATCTCGTCGGCGGACATCACCGGGTGCGGCATGTAGACCTTGGGTCGTTGCGCCTGGGGGATGAGCCAATGCCGGGTGATCGGAACGCCGCCGATCTCCGGTGCGTTGCCACCGAGCCGCTTCTCCCATGCCTCGAAGTCGACGGTGCCCGGATAGGGTGTGAGCATGACGAACTGCGCGAACGCGAGGTCGGCCCGATCGGCGACCGCCGCCGTCGCGTCGAACGTCGTCGCCCGATCGCTGGGCAGCCCGAAGATGAACGAACCCAGCACGTGCACTCCGTGCTCGCGGAATTGCCGCAGGCGGGCGACCAGCGCGTCCCCCGAATCGTTGAAGCCCTTGTACACGTCCTTGAGCCCCTCTGGCGTCACCGCCTCGACTCCAACTAGGGCACCCTTGATGTTGGCTCGGCGCATGGCATCGAGAAACGTCGGGTCCTCGGCGGCCTCCATCGTGATCTGAGTGAAGAACACCATATCGCGGGGCAGGCTGGCGAGCCGGTCCATCAACTCGAAACGCTCGGCCCGCAATGCCTGGAGCCGTTCGAGCCGGGCCGTGTTCTTCTGCCGTTTCGCCATGGCCAGATCGGCGAGCGGAACGGGGTAGAAGTTGTCGTCCGCGAGCGCGCCGAACCGGAACCCGCGGCGACGCAGCTCGACGATCTCGCCAACCACCGCGTCAACCGCACGTTGCCGGGGCTGCTGGCCGTCAGTGCGCCACACCGAACAGAACGAACAGTGCTTGGGGCAGCCACGCACGGTCTGCACGGAACCCCACATGTAGCGGCCCTTCGGCAGCAGCTCCCAGCGCGCCGGCAGGAACTCGTCAGCGGACACGCGGCCAGCCTCGTACACGGGCTGCACCCGCCCCTTCGCCACGTCGTCGAGCACCACGGACCACACGACGTCGCCGTCGCCCCTCACGACGGCGTGCGCACCACCGAGGCTGCGCGCCTCGTCGGGATAGAGTGTGGCATGCACGCCTCCATAGACCACAGTCGCGCCACGAGCCCGCGCCTGCAAACCGATCTCGTAGCCGCGCAGCGCGTTGCCTGTATGGATGCCAATGCCAACGACGTCCCCTGAAGCGACTGTCCCAGTGTCAAACGGATCCAGCGTTTCGTCACTGATGCGCGGCACGCCCCAGATGGGCGGCGTGGCCGCCGCCAGCACGAACAGCCATCGTGGCGTGATGACGCCAACGCCGAAAGACAAGTGGCTTGGATTCACTAGATGCACCGTCATGTCATCGATTCTACATGCTTGTGCCAGCGGCGCGGCGGCGTCGTGCCGCTGGCGGATCGATCCGCGAATCGGCGTGACCGCCGCACGTTGCGGGCGTCATCTCAGCCGACGCCAGGTCAGGGCAGGCAATCTGGTGCGGCATTGCTGCGAACGGCCCGGTGCGGACGCTGTGCCCCGCTCGCGCGTTCACACCGTTCTAGGCAAACTCCACGACGATCATTGGCTCGATCGGTGAGGCAACCCAGAACCGGTCCTGGGCGCGGACCCGCCAAAGCCTTCAATGTAACGCGCCAAGGCACCGTCGCGGCATCCGGCCCGAATGTTGCAACGTCGTTTCGGTCATGAGAAGCTCGACAAGTGCCGAAGAGTCCTCGGCTCTTGGTGCCGCTCGGACCGCCGACTGTGGCCGTGGGACTCCGGGCTGGACGGCGAACGGAGGCGCCTCACGGGCCGAACGGCTCTCCGGAGGTGCCCAAGCTTCAGTGCCGACCCCTGGCCCGGGGCCCGTTCCTGGACCTGGAGCACCGCTGCCCGGCCCGGGCCCGACGAACCCGCATCCTGCACCTGGCCCGGGCCTGCCGCCATGGCCGCCGGCCGGGCCTCCCACACTCCCGCGTTGACCGGCCGCCCGACGCGGATACGGCGGATTGCAGCGCGCGGTGCGGCCATCGCCGGGGGGGTCCTCCTGCTGCTCGTCGTATGGGGTGCAGGCATCGAACCGCGGCTCGTCGACGAACGTGAGGAGACGGTCGTGCTGCCCGGACTGCCACCTGCATGGGGCGGCCAACGCGTCGCCTTCATCGCCGACCTCCAGGTCGGCATGTGGCTCGCGAACACCGACACCATCCGACGGATCGTGGCCCGCGTGGTCGAGGACGGTCCGGCCGCCCTGTTGATTGGCGGCGACTTCCTGTATCACCCGACCGAGGAAAGCGGTGAGCCGCGCGAAGCGCGCGAAGAACTGGAGCGCGAGGACGTTCGCGTCCTGCGGACGCAGATCCGCCAGGTCGTGTCATTGCTGGAGCCGGTGACCGCGGCGGGAATTGCCACGATCGCCGTGCTGGGGAACCACGACTACGCGATGCGGCACCCGGATTCGCTGCAGTTGCCGGCGGTCGCCAATGAGCTCCTCGAGGTGCGGCGCGCGGCAGGTGTCACGGTCCTGCGAAACCAGGCGGTCGCGCTCGCTGCGCCGGGCAAGTCGCAGCCGCTTTCGGAGCGGCTGTACGTCGCGGGTCTGGATGAGTGGGCCGCCCGGGCGACCGATGTCAAGGCCACGCTTGCGCAAATCCCAGACGACCAGCCGCGATTGCTGCTGATGCACGATCCACTCGCGTTCCAGCAACTGCCGGCGGGTTCCGCGCCAGTGGCGCTGGCCGCGCACACGCACGGGGGGCAGATCCGACTGCCGTTCCTGCCTCGGTGGTCGTGGATGTCACTCGTGGGAGAAGCGTCCGGTGCGACGGATGGGTGGATCGCGAAGGGCTTTGGGGCCGATGGGAATCGCCTCTACGTGAATCGCGGTATCGGGTTCAGTGTGGTTCCGGTGCGCGTCAACTGCCGTCCTGAACTGACCTGGCTCACCCTTGATGCTTCGCGACACTGAGCTCCGCGCGCGTCCGAATGTGGGTGCCCTCCAGCGGGTGCGCCATACCCCCGCTGAACCACGGATCAGTCAATCGTGCCCGCCGCCACCTCAATATGGGTATCGGCTCACCTAGAGTGTCCCGGATCTGAGATTCTGAAACGAATTCGCCTTGCCTCTCGTACTTCGGGTACAAGGAGGCACGGATGGCCAGACGAGGACGCCCGACCGTACGCGTGACGATCAGTCCGAGTGAGCGGACGACGCTCGAGCAATGGGTGCGGCGCCGGACCACGGCGCAGGGCTTGGCGCAGCGGTCGCAAATGATTTCTGGCGTGCGCTGCGGGTCGATCGAATTCGGAGATCGCTGCTGAGTTGCGGATCACGCGGCAGACGGCCGGGCGGTGGCGTCGGCGCTTCGTGGAGAAGCGGCTCGATGGAGTGGTCGATGAGCCGCGGCCGGGGGGCCCGCGCCGGATCATCGATGCGCAGGTGGAGCAGGTGATTATCGACACGCTCAAGACAACGCCGCGGGACGCGACCCATTGGAGTACCCGGACGCTGGCGAAGGAGTTGGCGCGTTCGGCCTGCAGCCGCATCGGAGCGAGACGTTCAAGCTGTCGCGCGACCCGTTGTTCGTCGACAAAGTGCGCGATGTCGTGGGTCTCTGTCTGGCGCCGCCGGATCGCGCCTTGGTCCTGAGCGTCGACGAAAAGAGCCAGATCCAAGCCTTCGACCCCACCGCGCCGATCCTACCCATGACGTTCGGCTCGCCCGAGCGCCGCACGCACGACTACCGACGGCACGGAACGACCTCTCTGTTCGCGGCGCTCGACGTGGCCACGGGCCAGGTCATCCACGCACTGCCCATTCCCGGCGACCCTTCGCACGTTCGTTGGAACCACGCCCTGGACGTTCGCCAGGACCTACGC
>JACDDJ010000478.1 GCA_013817065.1 Acidobacteriota bacterium | reverse complement strand
ACCCCCACGGGGGAGCCCCGGCGCGGAGGCGCCGGTGGCGACCGAGGCGTGCAGGGGGGGTCGCTCCCCCCTTGCTGGTGACCCGACTCCGACCCACGAGGCGCCCCAGTCGCCACAGGACTCGGTCGGCACAAGGATAGGAAGTGCCCGTCCTGTAGTCACTTGCGCGAAGGGAGCCACCGTGTAGATTGGGGCGTCGCTGTGGAGTCGGGTAGCCAACAGCCCATCCCACACGGTAGACAGCGGTCCGCCGGAGTGTTGGCTATCACCATCGCAAGCAACGGACTCGACGTCGCACCACCTGGCAGCACCCGTCCTTTCGATGGCTGCGTCTGTGCCCCTCTGTTGAAGGGGGGGCGGTTCGATCGTCACGCGATGCGGACCTCGGGATCGCCCGGCTGTGGCGTCGCTCGAAGCGGGACCGAACCAGGAAGGCCCGCAGACAATAGACATCAACAGACTCCCGGCAAGTCGCCGAACTGGGAGTACTGATGCGAGAGGTATCGCACCTCGAGGTTGACTCGCTGAGGCAGGACGTGGAAGGGCAACTCTGATAGCGACCGGTCGCCAGTAGCCATCCAGTCTTTGAAGAGGGCGTCGGTCGAGGACCCAGCGTTCAGGCGATGCAACTCCCTGAACCGCGCCACCTCAGCGACCGACAGCCGGTCGAACTGCCGCTGCTCGACGGCGCGCCGGGCCTCGAAGTACCAAGCCAGTTGCCCACGGTCGAGAGCGGGGGTCTCGGTGACGGATGCCCCGTCACGGAATGCTTCGAACGCGCGCGTGCAAGCGGTCGGCGCCGGCATGTCCTTGGGTGTAAGGACCACGAGCGTCCATGCTGGGAGGCGACGCAGCAGCGTGGCGTAGTCACTCAGAAACTGGGCACACCCGCTCTGGGCGAGACCATGCTCGAGGTAGACGAAGTGCGGGACCGGCGGTTCGCCCGCGAGGTAGATGGGGAGCTTCTCGACGAAGTACCGAGTCGTCGACGGCTTGGTGGGATTCCCGGCCGGGTACGTCCGCTGCGGCAAGTCCGCTCGCGCCAGCAGGTATCGCTCGGTGAATGTCGTGACCTTCTCGATCTCCGTCGCAAGCCATTGCACGCCTGGCTCGCTGATGACGAAGTCGAGCAGCATCAGCTTCCGTGCAATCAGCGCTGGACCAGCCAGGCGGCGGTTCCGGTTGTCGCCCTCCCCCAGTGCGCGGTAGATGCCCTTCGCATGGAGGTGATACAGGTAGCCCCGGTCGCGACGGTAGGTGACACGACGGGCGAGTTGACGGTGCACCAGCTTTTCCAGGAAGCCCCGGACCGGCGCACCCTGTTGGACACCGGCGAAGGCAGCGAATTGGCGCCGAAGGCAGAAGCCGCCGTGGAGCGCCACGGTCACCAGGAACCGAGTCTGGCGAGGGGAAAAGCCGAGCGAGGCGAGCGCGCTGACCCGATCCTCGAAGGTCACTTCAGCCACTCCAAGTGGTGCGGATCCAGCGGCGTTCCGCCCCGCCCGCTAGCCCCACCACCTGATGGTCGCCCTCCCCGCGGGCGATCTGCAGCCCCACTCGTGCAAACGCATCTGGCCCAGCCGATGACTCGGCCGGGAACCCCCTTTTGATTGCGATGAGGTGAGCGATCTTTGGCCGTGACGAGATCCTGAACAGCCCGGGCAGGCAGGGAGACGCTGGCGCCTCCGGTCCGTAACGGCCATACGGGAGCCCTCAGCATGTTTAGGCGCTCGACCCGGTCGGATCGAGGTCCTCGCGCACCAAAAGTGCGTGACTCGCTTGTCGGAGTATTTGGTATCGCGGCCCGTCCGATCGCTGCTGAAATCGAGTTAAGTGCGGACGCGCCATCCTGACCGCTGTGACTCGTGCATCTGGAGAGGCAACCCGTGATCGCGATTGAAGTGGCAACCAGCCGTTCGTATTGCGAGAGGTGCGGTGTATGGTGCTCAGGACGCGGCCGGAGCACCGCCATCAGACCATTGGCGGAGACGGAAGAGGTCGGGTACGGGCAGCGCTGGAGGGCCGTCATGCGGCCACCCACCACTCCGTCAATTCACGGTGGTTGCGTGTCCCCGCAACCATCTTTATTTGGACCATGAGGTCGCCGGTATCTGGCGACCTCTTACTGTCTCGGGATCTTCGACCGTTTCCGCCCGCCACGCAGCGTAGGATAGGGCCTAGGCGATGTCCTCGGCCTCGAGGTAGGGATACCCTCGGAGAATCTCGTCACGGGTCCGCCCGGCAGCGACGAGCCCGACCACGGTGCTACCGTGACGCGCATGCCACGAATGCACGGCTTTCCCCACTACGATCTTGTCGTCCCAGCATCAGGTTCAGCAGCTTCTAGATCCGCGTGCCGATCCGCTCGACCTCGCGCTTCGCTGAGGACACGCTGGCGCGGTGCTCCATGCGAAGCCGGTTCATCTCGCGCGCAAATTCCTCGCAGAACCCTCCGAACAAGTCCTGCTGCAGCAGCTTCTCCTGCAGCGCCTTGAGCACACGCGCTTCCACGTCGTCGCGGCGGATGGTCAGGTGGTTGTCGCAGCGTCCCTGATCGCGGGCTCCGAAGCACCCGAGGCGATGCTTGCCCGTCATGATGAACCCGCTCCGCAGACGCCGCATTTCGTCAGGCCCGAGAACAGGTAATGCGGACGCCGCGCGCCGCGGGGATTGCCTGCAGTCCTGATGGCCTTTCGCCCCTTCTCCTGGCGCTGCTTCGCATCCGCCCACAGCTCGTCGGACACGATTCGCAAGTGCGGGACTTCCTTCCGCATCCACTCTGATGCCGGGTTTAGACGCGACACGCGCTTTCCGGTGTCGGGATTCTTCACGTAGGCTTCGGCGAGATGCCGGCGATGAACTCGCGGAAGATCCGCTCGACGATTGCCGCCTCGGTTGGCTCGATCTCACGTTCACCGGTGGTCAGGCTTCCGGCGCTCAACGTCTTGACCACTCGATATTCGGAAACACAGGCCGCCCGCAGATTTGCCGTCCTCGATTCGCCCGCGCAATCCACGGTGCGTTTTCTCGGCCAGGTCTTTGAGGAAGAGGGCGTTCATCGTGCCCTTGAATCCGATGTGGAGGTGCGTGATGTCGCCCTCCGCCAGCGCCACGATGTTCACGCCGGCGAATGTCAGACGTTTGAACAGACCGGCGGTGTCTTCCTGGTCGCGGCTGAATCGATCCAGCGACTCGGCGAGGACTACGTCGAAACGCCGGTTGAGCGCATCCCGCATCAGCGCCTGGAATCCAGGGCGGAGAAGTATTGCACCAGAGACAGCGCGACCCGAGTAGTCGTCCGCGATCGTCCAGCCCTGTCGCTCCGCAAACGCGCGGCAGATCCGGAGTTGATCCGCGATGGAGGCATCGCGCTGATTGTCCGACGAGTACCGCGCGTAGATCCCGACTATCACGTCTTCCTCAAGGTATAACCGACGTGCTGTGGCGCAACTCGGACTCGAAGACCTCGCGCGCCGCCTGCCGCGCGAGCACTCGCACGAATGCGCGAAGTACGTCATCACCTCGCGCCTCGATCGGTGTGGTCGCAATGTGACGAACGATTCGCGGAAGACGTCGCACCCGCTTTGGTCGTTTGCGTCCTCGTTCGGCCATGATGCGCCTGCCCATGTTGAACATCGATTCGCTGTTCGTGGCGTTCGTGATGGCCATGATGGGCGGCACTGAGTGCGGCTCCGAACGCATCGGGATCGGTGGCGAGCCCGGAAGGTGTATTCGGCGCAGTGATCGCGCGTGATCACAGTCAGCGCGATCGAATCAATCAGTCTGAATCAGGATGCTGTCGGAATGAGGCCCTCGAGCGTCGTTCCGAAGCCGTGCGGCACGAGCGAGATGTTTCGAACATACGTCTCGTCGCGAGTGCTGTCGACGGCGATCCAACCTCGACCATCGCGCAAATGCCAGATTCGAGCGGAGCGAAGAGCGTTGACGCCGCCGAGCTCCGCTTCATAATTCGATGCGCGATGGGCGAGTGATCTGCGGTCAACCAGGAGGAGAGATATGACGCCGGATCGGTCATGACATCACCGCGTCAGGCCAACCGCGAATCGTGACCAATCGCGCGCCGGATTGTCGCGTGCATTTGCGATCGGATCCCGAGTCGATTGTTCGTGACATCGGCGTGCGCAAACCATCACACGATCTCAGACAGGCAGCCGGGACGCTGTGCGCGTCGGCAGAAACCGCCGTCGCGCTGTGGCCCGAGTCTGATGCGACTCTGTCGGCAAGCGTCTACAGGCTAATCACTTCAAGGGACGAGGCGCGGTGATGGACTCAACCCGAGT
>JACDDJ010000038.1:3836-14085 GCA_013817065.1 Acidobacteriota bacterium | reverse complement strand
GCGCCGGCGGCCGCTCGCGAACCGGTGACCGTCCTGATCGCTGACTTTGCCAATCGCGCGAACGATCCGGTGTTCACCGGGTTGATCGAACAGGCCCTCGCGGTCGGCGTTGAAGGCGCCGGTTTCATCAACGCTTATCCGCGCCGCGATGCATTGCGGCTGGCTGGTCAACTGACACCTGGTGGCACCTTGAACGACGCCGCCGCGAAGTTGATCACGCTGCGGGAAGGGCTCGACGTGATCATCGGTGGAAGTATCGAGGCCACCGGCAGCGACTACGCGCTGCGCGTGCACGTCACGCGTCCTTCTGCTGATCCGTCGGCGCAGGACGCGGTCCTGCTCGACTGGACGACCAGGGCGGCCGGACGCGACCAGGTGCTCGACGCGGTCGGTCGAATGGCCGCACAGGTCCGAGATGCACTCGGTGACACGACCGCGGACGGCGCCGCCGGCGCCGCCGAAACCTTCACCGCTGGATCCCTGGACGCGGCCAAGGCCTATGCCGAAGCGCAGGAGTTGCAGTGGGCCGGCAAATCTGAGGAGGCGATTGCCGCCTACCAGCGGACGCTGCAAATCGATCCGAACTTCGGGCGCGCTCATGCCGGCCTCGCGGCGCTCTACGCCAACTCCAGCCGTCCCCAGGAGGCTGAGGCCAGCTACCTCGCTGCGCTCGGGCACCTCGAACGGATGACCGAGCGTGAGAAATACCGGACGCGAGGCGGCTACTACCTGTTCAAGCGCAGCAACGACAAGGCGCGGCAGGAGTTCGAGGCGCTGGTCAAGGACTTCCCCGCCGATTCGTCTGGCCTCGCCAACCTCGCGCTGGCGCACTTCTATTTGCGCGATATGAAGAGCGCGCGTGAGTTCGGTCAGCAGGCGTCTGACTTCTATCCGCGGAACGTCATTAGAAAGAACAACGTCGCGCTGTTCGCGATGTATAGCGGGGACTTCGAGGCGGCGGAGCGCACCGCAACGGAAGCGCTCGCGCTCAATCCGCTCTATGCCAAGGCATTCCTGGCGACTGCGCTGTCGCAGCTCGCGCTCGGGCGCAACTCGGAAGCTGTGGCGACGTACGAACGTCTCGGCGCGATCGATTCGGGGGTGGCGAGATCCTTTGCCGCCTCGGGGCGGATCGATCTCGCGCTCTACGAAGGACGGCCGCAGGATGCGCTGAAGTTGCTGGACGCCGCCCTCGCGATGGACAAGGCGGCGGGCGACGAGAGCGCGTATGCGCGCAGACTGGCGATCAAGGCCGGCATTCTCGCCGAGCAAGGTCGCGCCGCGCTCGCAAGGCAGGGCGCTACCGAAGCCGCAACCCTCGGCAAAGACGAGGGCACGCAGTACCTCGCCGCCCTCGCACTCATCACCGCGGGCGACAGTGCCGCGGCCCAGCAGATCGCAACCGCGCTCGACAATCAACTCGAGGACGAACCTCGCATCTACGGCGCCCTCTTGCGGGGCGAAGCGGCCCTGGCGGCCGGTCGTGCGCGCGAAGCGAAGGAAGCCTTCGACGCCGCACAAAAGCTCGATGACACCTGGCTCGGACGTTATGGGCTGGGACGAGCCTACCTGGCGCTTCGCGCCTATCCCGAAGCCGTCCAGGAGTTCGACCGGGGCCTGACGCGAAAAGGGGAAGCGACCGCCGTTTTCCTCGACGACCTGCCGACGTATCGCCTGATGCCCCGGGTTGAAGCGTTCCTGGCTCAGGCGCGTGGGGCCATGGCGGCCAAATAAGCCAAGCCCAGGCACGTTACTTTTGAGTTCGAAAGGACGTTCGTGTCCCCTTGTGGCGGTCTGCGTATATAATCATCGCCGCCCGTGGGACGAAACGCGGGCTCAACCCCAGCAATCTAAAGGACGCCGCCATATGGCTCAGGTCAGCTCCCCATCGGTCTTGTCGAAACTCGTCCGTCGCCTGCTCTCCGGCGTCGCGGTCGCAATCGGCGCTGCCGCCCTGCTGCAGGCCCAGATTCCTGGACGCAACGTCAACATGGTCTCCGGCCGCACCTTGCCGGGGGGCGACCCGTACTTGCAGAGGCAGAACGAACCGTCGATCGCGGCGTCCACCCGAAACCCTCTGCACCTTCTTGCCGGTGCGAACGACTATAGGACGGTGGATATCCCGGGGCTTCCGGGGGATAACGAGACCGGCGACGCATGGATGGGCGTGTTCAAGTCTTACGACGGCGGGAACACCTGGCGCAGCACGCTGATCCCGGGCTATCCACAGGATGCGGGGAGTCCGTCCCCGCTCCGCACCGGGGGCTACACCGCCGGTGCGGACCCGGTCGTTCGGGCAGGTACCAACGGTCTCTTCTACTACTCCGGGATCGCGTTCACGCGCGCGGTGCCGGCTAACGGGAGCACTCCCGCGGTCCCGGCGAAGAGCGCGATGTTCGTCTCACGGTTCATCGACAACAACAACCAGGAAGCGGGCGACCCCATCGTATTCGTCGACACGAAGCTGGTCCAGACCAACGACGGCACTGCTTTCATCGACAAGCCGTGGTTCGCAGTCGACATCCCGCGCGCCAACGCCGAGATGTGCAAAATCACCACGCAGCAGCGAACGTCGCAGAATCCGGAGGTCTTCAAGCAGGTCGACAACACCTTCCCGGGAGGCGCCGCGTACGCCGCCTACACTCTCATCGTCGGCGAAGGTGCGTCACTCCGGTCGCAGGTCTATCTCTCACGGTCGACCAATTGTGGTGCGACCTGGAGCGCACCGCAGCAGATCAGTTCAGACAACGACCCCATCAACCAGGGCGCCACGCTCGCGATCGATCCCAACAGCGGAACGCTTTACCTGGCCTGGCGGCGCTTCACGGCCGACGGCACCGACGACTCGATCATGGTCACCCGCTCGATGGACCAGGGCCGCAAGTGGGATCCGCCCGGGCGCGCCCGACGCTTCCCGCGCGGCAAGAAGGTGGGCCTGGATCCCCAGTTGCACGGCAAGTCGTTCAAGCGGGCTGTCGAACTGGCGGAACTCGCGTCGCTGGACCAGCCAACGCGAGAAGATCTGTTCCGTACCAATGCTTACCCGACGATGACCATCGACGGCGAAGGGCGCGTCTACGTTGCCTGGGCCGAACGCGGCTTCGCCCCGTTGAATGATCTGGAGGAGGGTGATGCGCGGATCGTGATCGCCTCCTCTACAAACGGCGCCACGTGGACCCTCCCGGTAACCGTCGACAACACCGCCGTCGCCGGCCATCAAGTCATGCCGACGATCGCGTTCGCGGGCGGCAAGCTGATGATCGCCTATTACGATTTTCAGCACGACGTTTCAGGCGTATTCCGAAGGTTCGTCGACGAGACGTCCGCGGTCACCTTCGGCCAGAAGCGGCATACGGTCGACGTGCGGGCGGCGATGGCGCTCCCGGGCCCGATCACGGAGTTCGGCTCGTCGGTCCGGGTCTCGGAGTATTTGATGGGCAATCGTCCCAACACCCCGCCAGGACCGGTCGAGCAGCTGCAGTACAATCCGCCGAATCTCAAGCTGTTTCAGCTCGGGACCGTGCCGTTCGTCGGTGACTACATCGACCTGGCGCCCTCGCCGTCATTCGGACCGACAGCTGGCGGTGGCTGGACCTACAACACCGCCCCGGCGAGTTCGCCCCTGTTCCATGCGGTGTGGACCGACAATCGGGACGTCGTGCCGCCGATCAACGGGGACTGGAAAACCTACACCCCACCGACACTGGGGGGCTGCGTGCCCGGCCGGGAGGGGATGCGGAACCAGAACATCTATAGCGCCCGGATCACCGGTGGCCTCGTCGCCGGCTCCCCCGGCAACACCAAGCCGCTTCACCCCACGCTGCCACGCGGCTTTGTCGTTTTTGCGCAGAACGCAACCGAAGTGGCGCGCACGTTCAGGATGACGATCCAGAATCAACCCGTTGGGGGGGCCGCGTCCTTCCTGCAGGCATCGCTCCTGCCGTCTGTGCCAGGAGGGCCGGCGGTGCCGGCGATCGTCACCACGGTCGACGTCACGGTTCCGCGCCGTTCCACCATCGCGCGCAACGTGTATGCGACGTCAACCGACCCTGACGCGCAGATCAACGTCACGGTCAAAGAAGTAGGCACCGCTGGTGGGACCGAAACGCCGGGCGGCTTGCAGGCGACCGTCATCCTCAATCCGGATATCAGCAACCCGGACATCAGCAATCCCGATATCAGCAATCCGGACATCAGCAATCCGGATATCTCGAACGCAGAGGTGTCGAATCCGGACATTTCCAATCCGGACATCAGCAACCCGGACATCAGCAATCCGGATATCAGCAACCCGGACATCTCGAACCCGGACATCTCGAACGTCCAGGTCGCGAACCCGGACATCAGCAATCCGGACATCAGCAATCCGGACATCTCCAACCCGGATATCAGCAATCCGGACATCTCCAATCCGGATATCAGTAACGCAACCCCGGGCGACGACTCCATGACTGACACGACATGGACGGTGACCAACGATGGAAACACCACCACGTCCTTCTCGGTCAAGCTCCTTCTCAATGGTGCGCAGCCGTCACCCACTCAGATCGCGTTGCAGCTGATCCTCCGCAAGGTCTACTTCAATCCGGTCGCGGTCGCGTGCGTTCTGAAGAACCAGCCGCACAACCAGTTGTTGGCCAACATCACCAACCCGGTGTTCGCCGACCCGCTCAACCTGACCGACCCGGCCATCACCAACTCGAGCGTGTCCAACGCCACGCTCTGGCTGGCACCCGGCGAGACGGCCAAGATCACACTCCGCGTCAGGGACTTGAACGTGAATGACGGGGTGACGTTCACCGCCGCGCAGGTCGTGACGCCGGTGGTCCTGCCACAGGCTCGTGACGTCGCCCTGGTGAATGGCGTCGTCGTGGTCGGCGAGGACGTCGCCCCCGCGGTGCCGCTGAATGCGGAGTTCCTGAATTTGCCGGTCAATGCAGCGCCGGGTGTGCCGCTCGGCACCGTGAGCGTGCGGGTCAAGGATACTGCCGGCGCCACCCTGCCGGGTGTCCCGGTCACGCTGTCTGTCCGATCGGTACCGAGCAACGCTCAGATCGGCAGCAGCCTTACCTCCACGACCAACGCCGATGGAACTGCGACTTTCTCCCTCCCTGGAGTTCCGGCGGGCACGTACCGGCTGCTGGCACAGGCCGACATCGTCGGTCAACCGCCCGCCTCGGCGTGGTCCGAGACCTTCGTGGTCGGCGATAGTCGCGTGCAGTGGTCCATCCAGGCCGGTGGCAATGGCAATTTCTACGAATACGTCAAGGTGACCGGACTCTCGTGGACGCAGGCCAGGGACGCTGCAGCCGCCAGAACCCACAACGGGATTTCGGGTCGACTGGTCACCATCGCCAACGCTGCTGAAAATCAGTTCGTCAACAGCCTGCGCGGCACAGGGGTTATGCGAGCCTGGCTCGGTCTCTACGACCCTGACGGCACCGGTCCTCGTACCTTCGAGTGGATCACCGGAGAAACTGAGACCTACAGACCGTGGGCGCCTGGGGAACCCAACAACCTAAACTTCGAGTTCTGGGTCGAAATGTTCACCGACGGAACCTGGAACAACAACGTCGTGTCGAACCCGGTCTACCCGACCGAGGGCTACATTGTCGAATACGCGCCGCCGGCGGCTCCTCCACCCGGAGTGAGTGGCAGCCTGACCTTCAATTCGGCGAGCCGCTCAATCGGCACGTGGACTCAGAACGTTGCCCAGACGTTCCGACTTACTGTCGACATGACCGCGCAGACAGCGAGCCTGAGCATCAACGGCCTAGCGCTTGACAATGCTCAGAACATCCCCTTCGCCGCCACCACTCTGAGTAGTGTGGGCGTCGAATTTGGCACAACCGGTACCCAGCGGTTTGGATGGGACGACATCACGGTTCGTGATGGTGCGGGCTCACAGCCGGTATTTAGCGCCAGCTTCTCCAACGATGTGGTGGGTCAGGCACCGACTGCCCCGGCAGGCGGCACATGGTCAATCGCGAACCAAAACGGTTCGGTGCTGGTCCGCAGTTCGTCCGGAAACCTCTTGACCAAGCCGGTAGAGCTCAGCCAGAACGGCGGGACGAACAACGTCGCACTGGTGGGCAATCTCAACGCCCCGCCGCAGACCGGTGTCTGGATCATCGAATGGAAGTCAGTGATGGCCGATCCAGGCACGGGATACTCGTCGGGCTTCATCTTCGCTCCGATAGTTATTCGAGGTGGCGGCGCCATCATCGCCAGCATCGAGTACCGATAACCAAGCCGCCTAAGCGGCTGGAAAATCAGCTCGCAGTCCGCGCCACGCAGACGATACGAGTCGTCGCCGAGGCGCGGACTTTCGCTGTACGCTCTATCGAAGAGCCCTTCCCATCTCTGGCCTTCTCTGCCGCGAGTTCTCCGCCCGGGCAGCACGATAGCCGGGCATTGGCGTTGCAAATGGAACGAGCATGGCTGAAGTGCTGGTTCGTTACAGCGACAGGATCACCGGCTCGGACGGCGTGACCTACAGCGCCCAGGCGTGTGGACGCGAGATGACCGACGGCCGCTGGGAGGGATGGTTCGAGTTTCTCTCCCTCGACGGCGCGTCGATCCTGCGCTCTCCCCGTGAAACAACCCAGCCGAATCGAACCGACACCGAGTACTGGGCCACTGGCATCTCGCCGGTGTATCTGGAAGGCGCACTCGAGCGCTGCCTCGATCCGCTGGTGGTGCCCCCGGTTCAGCCTGAACCGACACCGGCCTTCGATGGACCGCTGCCTCACGGCAGTCCACAAACGGCCCCCCGGCCCGACAGCGTGCTGAACCCCTTTTCGGTCTACCGCAATGGCGAAGATCTGCTCCGCCGCCAGTTGGGGGCACTCGCCGAGTGGCACCTCGTCAACATCATCGAGGCCTACGAGCTCAGCGAATTGTCCGCGGAATCGCTGAACCCTATGTCACAGGCGGATCTGATCGAGCTGATCGTCGCCCGTGTGCGCGCCAGTGACGAGGTTTTAGAGAAGTAGAGCTTTCAGCCGCACGATATGATCGTGCGATGACCCGCACAGCATGGCCGGCGCTGCCGCTCGACGACTGGAAGCCGACCTACGAGACGCTGCATCTCATGTCGGAGTTCGTCGTGCCCTACGAGGCGGTCCGGACGTCGAGCGATCCCGAAGCGGGTCTTCGCGCGTTCCTCGAGTCGACATACAACGCTGCCGCTGATCTCGCCAATTGGGAACGGGCAAAACTCGAGCGGTGAGAGATTTCGTCCCGCGCACGTATAATCAAAAGCAGTCGGGGCGTAGCGCAGCCTGGTAGCGCATCTGGTTTGGGACCAGAGGGCCGGGGGTTCGAATCCCTCCGCCCCGACCACAATTCTGATGCCGCAGACTCGCTCCACAGATTATCCGCGTGTGCTCATGGTCGACGATGAGCCCTCGCTGCTCGATGGTTTCCGGATGGCGTTCAGCCGGGCCGGCCGGCCGGCTGTTACGAGCGAGTCGTTCGAGGATGCCCGCAAGCAGCTGCTCGAGGAGAAGTTCGACATCCTGGTCACTGACGTCCGCCTCGGCCCGTTCAACGGGCTGCAACTCGCGATCATCGCGCGCGACAGGGATCCCGAGATTGGGATCATCGTGTTCTCTGGATACGACGATCCGGTGCTGCAGGCGGAGGCGGCGCACATCGACGCACGCTATCTGGTGAAGCCGGTGACCTTCGATCGGCTCCTCGACGAGATCGAGTCGCTAAAACCCGGTCGCTAAGGCCGGGCCCTGAAGTCTCTGTCTTGATACGACGGTGGCGTGACAGGAGTCTCCGATACCATCTTCCCCGGGCGCCCCTGGACGGTTCGAAACTGCTGAAAGGCGACGTGGCAGTGGTGCTTCATCAGGAAGTTGAGGAAGCGCTTGTAGTCACCTGTCGGCATGTTGAACAGCTCGGTCAGGATTTTGTAGTTCCCGCCTGTCTGCTCGAGCCCTTTCCGTACCAGCGCCCGCAAGATGTCCCTGGTAAGGTCACGTGACATGAACGGCGTGTAGACGGCGGACCAGAACGACTCGCGCTGCATGACCATCTTCTCGAAGAGAAGGTCTTCCACTCCGCGTGTCGCCGTCAGGGACGTCGGCACCGGACTGGTCGGCCGCATGACGATCGTGGGCAGATCTGGCAGGTCGATACGTCCACTGCGACTGCGAACCACGAGGCGCTCTGCGACGTTCTTCAGTTCCCGCACGTTGCCGGGCCATCCGTACGACTCCAGCATCGCCATCGCATCGTCTGCTACGACCGGCACCGGCATTTGATACTGGGCGGCAAACATCGTGAGGAAGTTCGAGAGCAGCGCCGGGACGTCCTCGAGTCGTTCGCGAAGCGGCGGCAGGTGCAGCTGAATGACGTTGAGGCGATAGAACAGGTCCTCTCGGAAGGTCCCGGCCGCGACACCGTCAGAGAGGTTGCGATTGGTGGCGGCGATCACGCGAACGTTGACGCGCGCCTCGGTGCGTTCGGATCCGACCCTCTGAATCTCGCCCGTCTCGAGAAATCGGAGCAGCAACCCCTGCATGCGCGGGGTGGTCTCGCCGATTTCGTCCATGAAGACCGTACCGCGGTGTGCCTGTTCGAGCACGCCGGTCCGGTCGCGATGGGCACCGGTAAAACTCCCCCGCACGTGGCCAAAGAGTTCCGTTTCGAGCAATGACTCGGTCAGCGCGGCGCAATTGACCGTGACGAGCGAGTTGTGACGCCGCTCGCTGCCGGCGTGAATCAGGCGGGCGACGATTTCCTTGCCGACACCGCTCTCGCCGGTGACCAATACCTTGGCATCGCAGCGCGCGGCGTAGTCAATCTCCTCACGGACCGTCCCGATCGCGGGACTCTGCCCGATCAATTGAAGGTATTGGTTTGGGGTGGCCATTGTTCCTTGAGGAGAAGACATTATGCACCGGGACGACGGACCTCGGAGGGGGTCGCGTAAATAATTCATCGTTGAGTTGACACTGGACGTGTCCGGTCTTCACTCGGGACATACACGGCGAACCGACTTTGGTTGGCGGGAATCGAAGCGTATTTGCGGACGAATGTCTGCTAAAAGCGGACTTCGTCGGGGGGATACAACGTCCGAACTCAACAGTCCGAAGGCATATGTGCCTATAACGATTGGATATAGCCGCTGTGCGTGTGTTTCTTACGCTGCGGAATATCACTTGCACATTTGTCAGTCCGCATGGACATCCGCCTCATCTCCTCCCTGACTGCCGACGATGAGAACGCCTTCGCACCCGCCCTGCTGAAGGCCGTGGGTGCCATCCTCGATCAGTTCCCCATTGCCTACACTTTGCGCGTCGAGACGACGGGCGCGCAGGTGTTCCAGCACACGCACCACTCATTCGAAACGGCGGCGTCCGCTTCGATCCCGGCCGGCATTACAGCGCCGCTCGGCACACGGGTTTAAACCGCACTCCTTCCTATCCCTTGCGGAGTCTACGACTCTGGCGCCCCTCCTGGCATGTCTGGGCGCCGCTCGGAACGTGACGGTTGACCGAGCAAAGTAACTGATCGACCGGGCACATCGTCCAAAGGTTAGTTCCACCCGGTTGGGCCCCCTCAGGTTGCCGTCTGCAGAACGTCCCAATGATCGATACTCCGACCCGGTGCTCGCCCTTCCCCCTATTACAATTTTGATGCGTCCGCCCTCGAGATTGGCGGCAGAACATCCCTCAAACAAAAAAATACCTAGTAATTCCTGCGTCTATGTAGGGCCTGTCGCTTGCGGCAGCGAGATCGAGAGTTCCAGACAACCAGCAATCAGCTGAGACAGCGAACGGCTGCACAGTCCCGAAGACGAGTGCCGTGCCGAAGGTCTGCCCTCAGCCAACGAGGAGACCCACGGTGACGCTACTTGCCCTTACAAAACCATTCAGTCCCCGCCACCGGCGAGCACGGGCGGCCCTGCCCACGTTGCTTTCGGTTCTGCTGCTGTCGAGCACACCCCTGCAGATACTGGCCGGCCGGCACAGCGGCGACTCTCCCCACCTCCTGGCCGTTCCAGCAGTTGCGGTCAGCAACGACAACGGACTCGTCGCACACTGGCGGTTGAACGAAGCCGAAGGATCAACCGCCTTTGACGGTGCAGGCGCTTACCCTGCCACGTTGATGAATGGCGTCAGTTGGACTGCCGGTCGCCTGGGGGCAGGGGTGCAATTAGACGGCGCGACCGGATACCTGGCGCCCACGACACTTGATGTTTATGGCAGTGCGCTCACGCTGGCTGCCTGGG
>JACDDJ010000038.1:0-3826 GCA_013817065.1 Acidobacteriota bacterium | reverse complement strand
CGTTGCGAACTATCCTGCCTCGACAGAGCAGCGGATCATCTCGAAGGCGACCGGGACCTTAGAACAGGCGCACTACTGGACCTTGAGTCAGGTAAGGAGTGGCGGCAAAAATTTCCTGGGCTTCCGCCTCAAAGCCGGCGACCGGACCACCACGCTGGTGGCCTCAACCGGGGTCCTTCCGGCCAAGACCTGGTACCACGCCGCGGCCACCTACGATGGCGAAAACATGCGCCTGTACCTCAACGGTGTAGAGGTCGGATCGGTGGCTAAGTGGGGTGCCATCGTGACGAACTCCAAGGTGCCCGTGAACATTGGACGCAGCCCGGAAGGGTCCAACTACTTGCGCGGAATCGTCGATGACGTCCGCGTCTATAGTCGGGCACTAGCAACCGAGGACATCATAAACACGATGGCCGACCAGGGAGAACCCAAGCCCGACACAACGGCCCCTTCAATGCCCGGCGGCGTGCGCGCAACGGCCGTCTACCCGACACAGATTCAGGTGCAGTGGAGCTCAAGCACCGACGATGTGGGAGCTACCGCGTACCGCATACGTCGCAACGGCGTTGCGGTCGCGACACTTGACGCCGTCTCCTACGCGGACGCGGCCGTTCTCCCGTCTGCCAGCTATAGCTACACGGTTTCAGCGCTGGACGCAGCGGGTAACGAATCAGCGGAGTCCCCCGTTGCCGTTGCGACTACGCCGTCGAACCAATCGCCAACCGTCGTAACAACGTCCCCGTTCACCGGCACTTCATTCACAGCCGGGAGCGACATCACCCTGACTGCACGAGCGTTTGATCCTGAGGATAGGCTTACGGAGGTTCTGTTCTATTCCGGGACGAGATTGCTCGGCACATCGAGCACGGCCCCGTATTCCTACAGGTGGACGTCTGTGCCAGCGGGTACGTACACGATTACGGCCGTCGCGCGGGACGCCGACGGTGGGGCGGGGACATCCGCTCCAGTTGCACTCTACGGAGCTACGGCCACCCTACCCGCTTCAACCGAGATCCTCCCATGGAAAGTAGCGTTCACCGCATCGGTGGATCACGGTACACTCGTGGCGAGTTATCTTCTCGAGATTTTCGCGGCTGGCGCCGATCCAACGGTGGCCATACCCCTGCTGTCGAGTGACCTCGGAAAGCCCTCGCCCAATTCGGGCGGAGAGATCATCGTGGATCGCACGTCGTTGTTCGAAGGGCTTGCCGCCGGCAGCTACGTTATAGCAGTCAGCGCTATCGGCGAGCGCAAGAGCCAGAGCGCGCTTCTTGTATTTACGCGTTAGGGCGTTGTCGCAGTGGTGGGGTTGACTGGCCGGCTGCAAATGCCCTGACGCGCCATCGCTCAAGCGCCCAACCGGCAGCTTTGACTCTCCGTCATTGCGTGACACACAGATCACGTGTTCGTGGTGCTCGTCGGCCCAGCAGCCTTCCGCCCTTTGTTAACGGAACTGTTTCGGTTGTATAGTGACGAGAATTGCCGCGGCAACTGATCTTTGTTTGGGAATCTGTTTTACCGTGTTGCGGCGGCGGCAGTTTCGGCGCCACCGGAGCCCGTGAACAATGAGCGTTGGTGTTCGCCTAGCGGCCCTCATCCCTATCGCCTTGATGGTTGCGACCCCGGCCTTCAGCCAGTCCGCTGAAAACGTCGCCGTCGTCGTGAATGATGCCAGCCCCGCTTCTCAGCTGGTCGCGGACTACTACGCTCGCACTCGGTCGATTCCTTCGACCAACATCATCCGAATTCGAACCCCCGCCACCGATGAGATCAGTCGTGCAGAATACGTCCGCACAATCGAAGGTCCGATCGCCGCGGCGATCGCCCGAGAGTCACTGCAGGACCGTATTCTCTATATCGTGCTGACCAAGGGCGTTCCACTGCGGATCCAAGGCACCAGCGGCCTCGACGGAACAGGTTCGTCCGTTGACTCGGAATTGACACTGTTGTACCGCCGCGCGTCGGGCGTTCAGGTGCCGCTCGCCGGGCCGGTCTCGAATCCTTATTTCGTTGGCACAAGCGATCCGCTCGGCGCGGAACCTTTCACCCACCGTAATCACGACATCTACCTGGTAACTCGGCTTGACGCCTTCTCTGTGGACGACGTCTTCGGGTTGATCGACAAAGCGGCAGCGCCGGCGACGGACGGGACGATCGTGCTCGATCAGCGCGCTGGCTTATCCGAGCCGATAGGTGATCAGTGGCTTGCTGAAGCCGCGCGTCGACTGAAGAACATGAACCGCAGCGTCATTCTGGAGTCGACGGCGCAAGCCGCACGCGGCTTTGCCGGCGTGCTCGGGTACTTCTCGTGGGGATCGAATGACGCAATCAATGGCGTCCGGCAGTTCGGGATGCGATTCGTACCCGGCGCGATCGCGGCGACCTTTGTGAGCACTGACGCGCGAACGCTGATGCCCCCACCTGACGGCTGGCGGCCATCTGGTGATTGGAGTTCCAAGGCACTGTTCGCCGGGTCCCCTCAGACGCTCACCGGAGATCTGATACGCGAAGGGGTGACGGGCGCGGCTGGACACGTTGCGGAGCCCTTCCTACGCAGCATTGCGCGACCGGAAATCCTGTTCCCCGGGTATCTGGGGGGCAGGAACCTTGCGGAGGCGTTCTACATGGCGATCCCGCATCTGAGCTGGCAGACAGTCGTGATAGGGGATCCCCTGTGCGCGCCGTTCCGGCGCCAGGTCCTGGCCCCGAATCAGATCGAGGAGCCGATTGACCGTCGCCTCGAACTTCCCGGACTATTCGGCGCGCGACGGTTGAATAACCTGAGGGCTTCTGCAGACGGGGTTTCCGATGACGCCCTGGCGCTCCAGGTAAAGGCCGAGGTGTTTCTCAGGCGCGACGACAAAGCCGCGGCGCGAGGGGCATTGGAACGAGCCACGTCCTTGGCGCCAGACTTCTGGGCCGCACAGCTTCAACTGGCTTTGTTCTACGAGGACGCGTCTGAACATGACCGCGCCATAGCTAGCTATCGGGAGGTCCTGAAGCGGCAACCTGACCACGTCGTCGCACTAAACAACCTTGCCTTTTCTCTCGCTGTTCATCGCAAGTCACCTGAAGAAGCCCGAGGACTCGCGCGTCGCGCCCTATTGCGCGCACGGGAGAACCCAGTCGTTCTCGATACCGTGGGCTGGATCGAACATCTCGCGGGGAACAACCATGAAGCAGCCAGATTTCTGAGCCTGGCGGCTGCCCGTGCTCCGGACAATCCCGAGATCCGTCTACACGCTGCGATGGTTCTAGCGGAGTTAGGTGACCTACGTAGCGCGGAGAGGCACTTGAACGACGTGCTCCGGCTACAGCCGGGTCTCGCTGACGAGTCTCGGGTAAAGGCCCTCGTGACACGCCTCAAGTTGCGCAAAGATCTTTGATGGGTTCTTTCGCCGGCACCAGTTGGACGAAATAAGTCTGCCTTGTCGCCGACTTCCGTATCGCCTTTGAAAGTTGTAACTCATTCCGCCTAAAGAATTTACGTCTGCCCGGTGGCACTGCGGTTGCGAAGGAACCGCAGTGATCAGAACCCGCTAAGGGCCGCGCGCCTGAAGAGATGGGCGAGATGGGCAGCAAACGGAAGTCGCAACATCGGATGAGGTAGACAGATGACGAATATTATTCGGGCACTGGTTGGTGCTGGAGTGCTGGTGGCGCTTGGGGCGTTCACTAGTAATTCTGAAGCGGCGACCTTCACACTGACAGGGGAATGCACGGGCGGTACGACCGGCGTAGACTGCACAAAATCAGCAAGCTTCAACGATGTGACCAACGTATTGAGCATCACCCTCACGAACACGTCGCCCAATTCGGTCGGCGG
>JACDDJ010000037.1 GCA_013817065.1 Acidobacteriota bacterium | reverse complement strand
CCCCGAGCCTCTCCTTCAGAAGTACTTCGACTCGGTGAACGGGAACTTCGTCGTCAATCGCGACCTTCGCCGTGCCGTGATCTTCGGCCGCCACGATCTGTTGCAGGATGCGCCCATCTCGAAGGTCGACCTGCTCCTGTGCCGCAACACGCTGATGTACTTCAACTCGGAGGCTCAGGCGCGCATCGTTCAGCGTCTGTACTTCTCGTTGAATCCTTCCGGCTCCGCGATCCTCGGCCGGGCGGAGATGCTCTTCACCCACGCAACGGCCTTCACCCCGGTTGATCTGAAGCGCCGGGTGTTTCGCACCGTCCCGAAGGCCACCACTCGTGACAGACTGCTGTTGATGTCGCAGGGGACCCGCGACGGCGGCCAGGCTCACGTTCCGGAGGCTCGCCTTCGCGAACTCGCCTTCGAGCATGACTCGATCGCTCAGCTCCTGCTCGACGCAGACGGCACGCTGTCGGCCGTCAATGGCCAGGCCCGCGACAAGTTCCACATCACCGCGCGCGACGTCGGCCGGCCCTTCCAGGATCTCGAGGTCTCGTACCGGCCGGCCGAGATCCGCGGCGCGCTCGATCGGGCCGTTCAACAGCGTTCCGAGGTTCGCCTGTCGGACATCCCGTGGACGGTCAGCGGTGCGCTGCGCCACTTCGACACCGCCGTGTGCCCGGTCTTCGAGGATGGCGGCACTTTGCTCGGCATCAGGGTTTCATTCCACGACATCACCGAGATGCGGGCGCTGCAGATCGAGCTGCAGCACTCGAAGCAGGAGCTCGAGACCGCGTACGAGGAGCTGCAGTCTACCAACGAGGAGCTCGAAACGACCAACGAGGAGCTCCAGTCAACGGTCGAGGAACTCGAGACGACCAACGAGGAGCTCCAGTCGGCGAACGAAGAGCTCGAGACGATGAACGAAGAGCTGCAATCGACTAACGAAGAATTGCAGGCGATGAACGATGAGTTGAGGGCGCGGGGCACCGAGGTCAATCGCGCCAACGCGTTTCTCGAGTCGATCTTCGCCAGCATGGCTTCCGCAGTTGTGGTTCTTGACCGGGACCTCTGTATCAAGGTGTGGAATGACCGCGCGACGGATCTCTGGGGGGTGCGGGCCGACGAGACTCACGCGATGCACTTCCTCGGGTTGGACATCGGTCTGCCGGTTGTCGAGCTGCGGCAGCCGATCCGTGATGTCCTGAGCGGTAACCATGAACGTGCGACAGCGATCCTGCCGGCGACAAGCCGGCGTGGTCGCCCGATTGAATGCAGAGTCAGTGTGTCACCGCTGCACGGAGCCGATCGGGTTCCGGCCGGTGTCATCCTGTTTATGGAAGAGATCTCAGCAGAGAAACTGGCATGAATACGATCGAGAGTCTCAGCATTCGAACCACCGCCGCCCGCATCCGGCTCGTTGAACTGGAGCGACGGGTCGAGAAGGCGAGCGCCTCCGGTGCGGTCGTCAAGCCAGCTTTGAAGGAGTTGTCGGCGGCGATCGAGGAACTCCAGGTTGCCAACGAGCAGTTGTCGCAGCATGTGGACGAACTGGCCGCAAGTCGTCACGATGTCGCGGCGATGACCGCGCGCCACGAGGAATTCATCGACGTCCTGCCACTGCCCTGCATCTGGACTGACGAACACGGCGCGGTAGATCAGGCCAACGAAGCGACCGCGGCACTGCTCAACGTGGCGGCGCGGCGGCTTGGCGGCAAGCCGCTCAGCCTGTTTGTGTCGGACCGCTCTGCCTTCTTTGATGCGATCAGCCAGTTGCGGGCTGACCCGAATCAGACGGTCGAGATCGCGGTCCAAATCCGTCCGCGGGAGCGGCGTCCCCGGCAGATGCGCCTGACCGGGCATCGGCTCAGGCATGACCAGCGGCTGTGCTGGATCCTTCGCGATGATTCCGACGCCGTCCCGATTCTCGATGCGATTGCTGAACCGGCGTCGGCGGTGAACTAGTCGGTCGGGGTCCGGGCCGTCTTCAGTTCGAGGTCCTCCAAGGGGCCTTCGACGTTCTGATCCGGGAGGACATGGGCCTCCGATCGATCCAGCAGCACCCGCTTGACCAGCGCCGCCTGATGCTGGGTCGCGATTGCGCGCTGCTCGAACGCGTTTGCGACCCAGCGATGCTGCCGCGCGCGGGCGCGGTCGGCGAGCTTGCGTGAGAGCGCGGCGCGCTCTTCGAGGGCCCGCAACGCCGTCCAGAGCGCCCCGTCCACCGAGTCCACCTGCGCCGCCAGCATGCTTTCCTGCGTGTAGACGTGCCCGACCCGGCACCGGAGCCGCAGGATGTTCGATTGTTCCGTTTCCCACAGCGTGCCGCTGCACTCCGGGCACGTGAATACGGAGACCTCGCCCGGGCGGTCGGGACCGCTGAGCGCGAGCTGCTCGCGCCCACGGTCCGGCTCCATCGCGACGACGTGAGGGCCGCCACGGCCTGCCACAGATGGCGCCTCATCGCGCACGAGCGCGACGACCATCGGGGCAATCGCGCCAAGCCGAAGGACGTGGTCAACCGTCATTGCCGCCATGACACTCCGCGGCATGCTCGGGGCGAACGCCTCGCCCGGGTCCTGCACGATCGCGATGCCGCCCGCTTCCTTCACTGTCGCCATGCCGGCGGTCCCGTCATCGAGGGAACCGGTGGCGACGACCGCGACGACGCGACTGCCGAATGCCCGTGCCGCAGAGCGGAATAGTGGATCAACCGCGGGCCGGACCCCGTTTTCGGATGGGCCGTGTGTAATACGGACGACATCTCCCTCGATCGTCATGTGGTGGTCTGGGGGTGCGACGTAGATGCGCCCGTGCTGAATCCGTTCGCCGTCATTCGGGTGCAATGCTGGGAGTCGTCCGGCGCGGGTCAGGATCTCGGGGAGGACACTACGTCCGCGTGAGACGTGCAGCACGACCAGGATGGCGGCCCGCAGATCCCTCGGAAAACCAGCCACGATCGCAGAGATTGCCTCCACTCCTCCGGCTGAGGCGCCGATCAGGACAATGTCGTGAGTGGCCATCCTCCGTCACGTTGCATCATGCATGCCCCGATGTATAGTTCTGCAACGTATGGGTGCCGGGCGCGGGCCCGGTGGTCTTCGGTGGGGTCTAAGTGCGCATGCGAACCCTGTTGATCTGTTTGTTGCTCGGAGTGCTGACCGGTCAGCAGCCTGTGCTTGGCCAGGTCGGCGGTCTTCCGCAAGCGCCTCCTCGTGACGTCCGCGCCGAGCCGGCGTCGCGCGTGCAGGTGCAGGCGCTCCTCTTGCGGGCGGGCGCCCAGCCCACACCCTCGAGTTCAGCGGCGACCGACGATCGCGGCGAGTTCCGCCTGTTCCACCTCACGCCAGGCGACTACATCGTCATGGCCATGACTCCAAACAACATCGTCGGTCCGGAGGTCGAAGGCGAAGCCATTGGTTTTGCCTCGTCCTACTCGCCCGGGGTTCCCACGATGGCCGAGGCAGCGCGCGTGCGGATTGGACCAGCCAGCCAGGCGACCGCTGATATCAGGCTGATCGAGACACGTGTTCATACGCTCAATGGGACGGTGGTGACGGCGTCGGGCGAACCGGCACGGGGCGGGAATGTCTCGCTCATTGCTCGCGAGTCGCCTCTCGGTCCGATGTTCGCGACCGGGTTGAGCGGCACCGGCACTTTCTCGCTACGTAACGTCCCACCCGGCTCATATGAACTGATCGCGCGGCACCAGGCGCCGCGTCCCGCCGGCGCGCTGTCAACAGCACCGGCGTCGGCCCAGGAGTTTGGGAGACAGCCAGTCGAAGTCGTGGCACACACGGAGGTGCTCCTTCCACTCACCCTCGGGGCCGTGGTCCAGGGCGAGGCAGTGTTCGATGAAACGCCGCCAGCCGGTACGCGGGTGAACGTCACACCGACCACATTGGATCCGCGCAACCTGACGGGCGTTCCGTCAGTGGAGGTCACCGGTTCGCAATTCACTCTGCGCGGCGCGTTCGGTCCGCTGCTGCTCCGCGCCAACGCCAGCGGCGGCGCCGCCGCGTGGGCGCTGAAGGCGGTGCTGCTGCGCGGCCATGACATCACCGACGAGCCGACGGTGCTGACCGCATCGGACAGTGGCCACCTCCAGGTCGTGTTTACGTCGAAGGCACCCGCACTCGAAGGCGTGGTCACGGGCCAGAACGGACAACCATCGAACGACGCGACCATCGTGATATTCGCGCACGATCCGAAGGCTTGGACGCCGCGTTCCTCCTTCACCCGCCTCGCGGACGTGGACAAGGACGGCAAGTTCACGGTGCGGGGTCTGCGTGAAGGCCGCTACTACGCGGCTGCAGTCCCGATCGACGTCATGACGAACGTGGTGCAGCCGACGGCGGAGATCCTGGAGAGTCTCAGTGGGGTCGCCACCGCCTTCACCTTGAACGCCGGCGAGTCACGGTCGGTAGACCTGCGCCTGGTGCTGTTCGAACGATGACCGCCGGCTTACTCATCCTCGTGCTGCTGCATCGTCGTGCGGTGGAGTTGACTCGCCAGCGCCTTCCCGAGGACGACCAGAAATGAGAGCTCTGCTCATTGCGGCATCGCTGTCGATGCTGCTGCCCGTGTCCAACTTCGCGCAGGTGACCATGACCGCGCCGCCGCAACAGGCGCCGCCGCGTGATCCCAGCACCCCTGCCGTGAAGGGGACCGGCGCCATTAAGGGCAAGGTCACCGCCGCCGATGGTGGACGCCCGCTGCGCCGCGTGCAGATCTCGCTCAGCTCTCCGGACCTGGGGGAAACGAAGACGATGAGCACGAACTCGCAGGGGGTATTCGAGTTCACCGAGTTGCCGGCGGGTCGCTACATGCTGACGGCGTCCCGCGGTGGCTATCTGCGGTTGGCCTACGGCCAGCGTCGGCCGGGGGAGTCCGGCCGGCCGATTCAGCTGACCGACGGGCAGAAGGTTGCCAGCGCGGACTTCTCCCTGCCCCGCACGGCGGCACTCGTCGGTCGGGTCACTGATGAAGTCGGCGATCCACTGCCTGGCGCAAGTATCTTTCCGATGCAGTGGAAGTATTTCCGCGGACAGCGCCGCATGGTCGTGGTCACCGGCGGCGGCAGCTTCAACCGGACCGACGACAGCGGCGGCTACCGCATCTCCGGCCTAGAACCTGGCGAGTACTTCGTGATGGCGACGACGAGGGAGGCGTGGAACGAGGAGGCGAATCCCAAGGAACGTATCGGGTTCCTGCCGACGTACTCAGGCGGCACCCACCTGCCGGCCAGCGCGGCACGGGTGAAGGTCGGACTCGGCCATGAGGTGACTGTCCCGGATTTCGCGATGGTGCCCGGACGCGTCGGCACCATCTCCGGCATCGCGACGAACTCCGCCGGAGCGCCGCTGGCCGGGCAGTCGATCTCCATGACGCAGGAATTCGCCGGCCCGGGCGCCTCGAGTTCTTTCGGTGCCCCCAGCACCAAAGTCGCGCCCGACGGATCATTTACCATTCGTAACGTCACCCCGGGCGAATACAAGCTGAGTGCAAGCAGCGGAGATGACGCCACGGCGGAGGGCTTTGTCACGACCGTGGTTTTCGGGGGTGACGACATCACCGGCCTGCACATCGTGACGAGTTCCGCCGGGACGATACGCGGACGCGTGGTGTCGGACAACGGCGAGGCAATTCCGACGGAGCCGCGGATGCGTGTCTCTGCGCGCCCCATGCTCGGTCCGAGGCCGTTCACACGAGCGCCGAGCGCCGACAACGGACGCGTTCAGGACGACATGACGTTCGAGGTCGCGAATGTCTTCGGACCAACGACCCTCGGCGTGTTGCCACTGCCCACGGGGTGGGCGCTGAAATCGATCGACTACGACCTCAGGGACCTCGCCGACAAGCCAATCGACGTGCAGGGTGGCCAATCGATCACGGGCGTCACGGTGGTTCTCACCAAGGGTCTACCCGACGTCCAGGGCACGCTGCTCGATGCGGCCGGGAGCCCGGCGCCGGGCACCGTCCTGCTCTTCCCTGATGATCCTGACAAATGGATCGAAGAGTCACGCCTCACCCGCGTCGCACGCCCCGACGACACCGGCCGATTCATGTTCCACAAGACCGTACCGGGGAGCTACTACATCGTCGCGCTCGACTACGTCCAGACCGGCGAGTGGAACGATCCCGCATACCTGGAAGGCCTGCGTGCCCAGGCCCGGCGCCTGAGCGTCACCGAGGGCACCGCCCCGGCAGCGGTCGCCCTCACCCTCAAAAGAGACTGAACGTCGCAGATTGCAGATTGCAGATTGGCGGCTTGACCCCCGTCAGTACCGTGAAGGACTGTCGCCGATCCCGATGATGCTGCACGCCTGGATCACCTTCAGCCCGAGCGCTCGGGCGCGATCGACGACCTCGTCATCATCTGCTCCAGGATTGAGCCAGACTTCGCCAACACCTTTCTTGGCGAGCTGCTCCATCACGCCGACGCCGATGGCAGCCGGGACGTAGACCGTCGCCATGTCGATGGTGCCAGGAACGTCGAGCACCGAGGCGAACGTCCGGTGCCCCTCGACTTCAGCTTCGTTGGGGTTGATGGCAAGAACGCTGTAGCCCTGGCGTTCGAAGGCGCGTAGCGCCTCGTTGCCGAACTTGTTCCGATCGCTGGACGCGCCGATGACTGCGACGGTTTTCTTTTCGCTCATAGTGGTCTCGACCTGCACGATTCACGCCTTCAGATCACTCGCAGCCGTCCGCCAGGGAGGAACGGGGTCGCAGCGATCTGTCCTTCGAACTGTCTTGCCCACCGCCCCGGAATGCCGGTGCCGCACTCAGGACAGCTGCCGTCGGCCGTCAGCCGGTAAGCCCGGATGAAGTAGCCGTACCGCTCGACCAGCATCGCATGGCAATGATGGCAACGGGTGTTCTCGAGGTCGCCAACGCGTCCAGGGATGTTGCCAGCGTAGACGTAGCGCAGACCATTGCGCTGCGCGATCGTCGCCGCCTCGATCAGCATCTCCGGCGTGGTGTTCTCCGGATCGTTCATCCGGTAGTCCTTGTGGAACGCAGTGACGTGCCACGGTATGTCTGCCGAGACGCCAGCGATGAAGGACGTCAGCCGCTCGATCTCGTCACGCGAGTTGTTGAATCCGGGAATGAGCAGCGTCACGATCTCGACCCAGACGCCCATGCCGTGCAGCGCTCGTATCGTCTGGAGGATCGGCTCCAGGCGTCCGCCGAGCGACCGGTAGTGCCGGTCATCGAAGCTCTTGAGATCGACCTTGTAGAGATCGATGTAAGGCCGGATGAAGTCGAGCACCCGCGGCGTGCCGTTGCCGTTGGAGACAAAGCCGGTCATCAGTCCGACGGCGCGCGCATGCTTGAAGATCTCGACCGCCCATTCGCTGGTGATGAGCGGCTCATTGTAGGTGCTGACCACAACGCGGGCGTCCAGTCGGACGGCTTCCCTGACGAGTTGGGCCGGATCGGCATCTATGGGTGGCGCGACCGCGTGCGGATCCCGCAGCGCTTGCGAGGTCACCCAGTTCTGGCAGTAGGAACAGTGCAGGTCACAGCCGAGCATGCCGAAGCTGAACGCCAGCGCACCCGGACGCGCGTGGAAGAAGGGCTTCTTCTCGATCGGGTCGCACTGGATGCCGCCAACGTATCCCCACGGCACGCGGAGCTTTCCGCCCTGGTTGAACCGGACCTTGCAGACCCCGGCCGCACCCTCGGGGATCGGGCACTCATGGCCGCAGGCATAGCAACGAAGCCGATCGCGACTGATCGCCTCGACCAGTTCCGGTGCCGCCTCGGCCGTTCGATCGCCAAGAACTTGCGCGAGCGAGGTCATAGCTCAATTGTACGACTCGCGTTTATTGCAGCAATGAGTCGAGCGCCGCCTTGAACGCGCCGAATGGCTGCGCGCCGTACACGTACTTCACGACCTTCATCGGCTGACCGGGTGCAGGAGTGAGGCCGATCAGGACCATCGGGGTGCCCTGAATCCCGAGCGCCTCCATGCGCTGGACGCTCGCCTGCACTGACGCCGTGAACTTCCCGCTCGCCAGGCACGACTGCAGTTGCGCGGCATCGAGGCCAACGCTCTTCGCCTGCGTCAGCAGGCTCGCGTCGTCCTTCGCTACGGGGTTCGTGAAGAGGCTGCGGTGCATCTCCCAGTACTTGCCCTGCTCGCCGGCACAGTTGGCCGCTTCATGTGAACGTGCGGCCGCGGGATGGAGCTGCGCGATCGGGTAGTCGACGAACATGTACTGAACCTTGCCGGTCCGGATGTAATCGGCCTCGATCTGTGGGAACGTCCCGAGCGCCTGCCGTTTGCAGAACGGGCACTGGTAGTCCGAGACCTCCATGATCGTGATCTTGGCCGAGCTCGATCCCATCACCGGCTCGCCGGCCGTGGGCACCGTGGCGCCGATTAGACCCGGGATCTCCGGTTCCTGGGCCGCGCCCTGTGGACGCAACTGCTGCATCAACGACTGCAGGAAGTTCTTGATCGCCGACAACTCCTGCTGCATCTGCTCCTGCTGCTGGCGCAACTCCTGCACCTGTCGACGCAGGGCCGCGATTTCCTGCGCCTGGTCCTGCTGGATGGGCGGCGACAGCGAGAGGACGGCAATGAATGTAATCGTGGCGAGCTTGGTCAGCATGTATCTCGAAACTGTAGCAGCTTACGCGCGCGGAATGCGGCGGCTCAACACTACTCGGGAAACATCTTTCCAGGATTCAACAGGTTATGCGGATCGAACGCCAGCTTCACGCGCTTCATCAGCGAGATCTCGTCAGGCGACAGCTCGATGGGCAGGAACGGCGCCTTGGAAAACCCGATACCATGTTCTCCGCTGATCGACCCCTCGAGCGCGACGACCCCTTCGAACAGAACCTTCTCCGCCTCATGCGCACGCTCGATCTCCTCGGCGTCGTCGGGCATGACCATGATGTTGACGTGGATGTTGCCGTCACCGGCGTGCCCAAAGAGCGGAATGCGCAGCCGGTAGGCGTCCCGGATGCGACTGACGAGTGCGAACAGCTCGGGGATGCGCCCCTTGGGAACGACCACATCGTGATTGAACTTCAGCGGCGTCACCATCTTCAGCGACAGTGAAAGCTCGCGGCGAACACGCCACAGTTCCGCGCGCTCGGCTTCATGCTTCGCGCGCAGGACCTCGATCGCACCGACCGCGACACACGCCGCTTCGACGCGGTCGGCGTCCTCCGCGACTGCCTGCGCCGAGCCGTCCACGTCGAGCAGCAGGATCGCGGCCGTCCCTGGCGGGGCGAGCGAGCGGACGCCGAGGTTCTTCGCGACGGCTTCAAGGGATTCCCCGTCGATCAGCTCGAGTGTCGCCGGTACGACGCGTCGCCGGATCACTTCCGATACCGCTGCCACCGCATCCTCCACGCTCTTGAAGGACGCGCGCAGGGTCGCCTGGACCGGCGGCTTCGGCACGAGCCGCAGGATGATCTTCGTGATGACCGCGAGGGTCCCCTCGGAACCGACGAGGAGGTGAGTCAGGTCGTATCCGACGACGTTCTTGACCACTTTGCCGCCGGTCTCGATCACTTCACCGGTCGGCAGAACGGCTTCGAGACCGAGCACATACTGCTTGGTGGTGCCGTACTTGAAGGCCCGCGGCCCGCCGGCACACTCCGCGACGTTTCCACCGATGGTGGACATGTGCAGCGACGCGGGATCGGGTGGATAGAAGAGTCCGACCGCTTCGACGGCGGTCTGGAGATCCCCTGTAATGACGTTCGGTTCAACCACCGCAAGAAGGTTCGCCTCGTCGATCTCGAGGATCCGGTTCATCCGCTCGAGCGAGATGACGACGCCGCCGTGGAGCGGCACGGCGCCGCCCGTGTATCCCGTGCCGGCACCGCGCGGCACGAACGGCACGCGGTGTTCAGCGCACTGCGCCACCACCTTGGCCACCTGGCTGGTATCTGCCGGAAGGACGACCGCCTCTGCCGGATGTCCCCTCTTCAGCGCGTCCGTCCCGTAGGTCACGAGCGACGCTTCGTCGATGCGGACGTTCGGCTCGCCGACGATGGCAACGAGGGCGTCGAGGAGGTCCGGGGGGAGCACTAGGCGCCGGCGGCCGCGCCGGCCTGGACATCGAGCGCGCGCACGAACGCGATGATCCTGTCGGTGCCGCGCTGCAGTTCCGCGAGGGACGTTGCGTACGAGAGCCGCAGAAATCCAGGGGCATCGAACGCCTCCCCCGGGGTGATGGCGACGCGAGCTTCGTCGAGCAGCGCTTGCGCCAGGTCTGAGGTCGTCCTCAATCCGTCAGGCGACAGGAAGTCCGAGACATCGATGAACAGGTAGAACGCCCCTTCGGGCTTGCCGACGCGAAGCCGCGGTTCGGCCGCGAGCCACTCGCAGACCTGGTCACGCCGGTTGCGGTACTCGTCGAGCATCGCGGTGACACAGTCCTGCGGCCCCGTCAATGCCGCGACTGCCGCCTTCTGCGTGATTGAACAGACGTTGGAGGTCGAGTGGCTCTGAAGTGCGTTGCACGCGCTGATCAAAGCCGCGGGGCCGAGTGCCCACCCGCAGCGCCAGCCGGTCATCGCATAGGCCTTGGACGACGAACCGCAGAGGACGGTGCGATCGCGCATGCGGGCCACGAGGATACCGGGCAAGTTGTGCGGTGTGGGCTCGTAGATCAGGCGCTCGTAGCAGAGATCCACCAGGATCCAGATGTCCCGTCGCGCCGCTTCGTCGGCAACGCGCGTCAGGTCGTCCTCACTGATGAGCGCACCAGTGGGATTGCCGGGCGAATTGATGACGATTCCGCGGGTCCGCGGCGCCAACGCCGCAAGGATGGTCTCGGCGTGCAGGCGAAAATTGTCTTCCGCACGGGTGCGCACGATAACCGGTGTCGCATCGGCGAGCTTGATCTGCTCGACGAGCGTCGGCCATCCCGGCATATGCGTGATGACTTCGTCGCCCGCGCCGAAAAGGCACAGCGCCGCGTTATAGAGTGCCTGCTTGCCGCCCGCACTGATGATCGTTTCGGCCGGCGTGTACTCGACGCCGTAGTCCGCTTTGTAGCGCGCGCACACGGCGCGCTTCATCTCGTCGGTGCCGGAGTTGGTCGTGTACTTGGTGAAGTTGGCGTCGATGGCGGCGTGGGCCGCGGCCGACACGTGCGGCGGCGTCGGAAAGTCCGGCTCGCCCGCCCCGAGGTCCACGATGTCGACGCCCTGCGCCTTCAGCCGCATCGCCTCCGCGGCAACCTTCATCGTTGGTGATACGCCGATCCGCTTCGTACGTTCCGCAAGCATGACGTCTCAAGCCCTCATGGTTTCGCGTGCATTCTTCTTCTGGCGCAGGCGCTCTTCGACAACGTCGGGGACGAGACCCGTCACCGAGCCTCCCAGCGCCACGACTTCCTTCACGAGCCGCGAGCTCACGTAGGTGTATGGTTCGGCCGGCATCATGAAGACCGTCTCGACCTCCGGACTGAGCCGGCGATTCATCAACGCCATCTGCATTTCGAACTCGAAGTCGGAGATGGCGCGCAGGCCACGGACGATGACGCTCGCGCGTTTCGAGCGAGCGTAGTCGACGAGCAGGCCGTCGAAGGTATCCACTTCGACGTTGGTCCATCCCCGGAAGACGCCGCGCGCAATCTCGACGCGCTCGGGGACGGTGAAGAGGGGTGACTTCTCGAGGTTGACCAGCACACCGACTACGATCCGGTCGAAGAGCCGTGAACCGCGCTGGATGATATCCACGTGGCCGTTGGTCAACGGATCGAATGAGCCCGGATAGATGGCGATGATCTCAGACATGTGTATAGAAGGAAAGCACACTGTCCCCCTGCACGAGATCCCGCGTCAACTCCAGACCGCTCACCTGGCTCGGCGCGCCGTCCCGCTTTGCGTGCTCGACGACCAATAACGCGCCGCTGCCTACGAGCGGGGCCGCCGTTTCGAGCGCTTCCGAGAGTGCCGCGGCGCCGTACGGCGGATCCAGAAAGAGCACGTCGAAGCCGCCCGCGGACCGCATGGCCGCGCCGGTAAATTCAGCGCGGATAATAGCATAGCGGTTTTCGACACCGCATCGATCGAGGTTCGCCTGGATCAACCCCTGCGCGCGGCGGTCCTGCTCCACGAACGTGGCATGGGCGGCACCGCGGCTGAGCGCCTCGATCCCGACCGCACCGGTGCCGGCATACGCGTCCAGAAAGCGTGCACCGTCGATGCGTGGAGCGAGGACGTTGAAGAGCGTTTCGCGGAGGCGGTCCGAGGTAGGACGAAGTCCGGACCAGTCCGGCGCGTCGAGCCGACGTCCTTTGAGGATGCCGGCGATGATCCGCACTCAGCCGATCCCCACCAGTCCGAACCGCTGCGCCCAGCTCTCGCGGACGAACAGAGCGAGCATCTCCTGCTGCGCCGGGTCGTCGAGCGCCGCCGCGGCCTCGCGACGTGCCTCTTCCATCAACTGGTGGTCGCGGACGATGTCGCCGACGCGGAGAGTGGGAAGACCGGATTGTCGCGTGCCGAAAAAGTCGCCGGGACCGCGCAGCTCGAGGTCCTTCTCGGCGATGAGGAATCCATCGGTGGTGTCGGTCAACGCCTTCAACCGTTCGCGCCCCTGGTCGGTGAGCGGGTATTGATACAGGAGGATGCAGAACGACTGGTGCGGACCGCGACCGACGCGTCCGCGCAGCTGGTGCAACTGTGACAGCCCGAAGCGCTCGGCGTGTTCGACCAGCATCACGGCGGCGTTCGCAACGTCGACGCCGACTTCGACCACCGTCGTCGAGACGAGAATGTGAAACTCGCCGCGGGCGAAGGCGTGCATCACGCGATCCTTGGCGTCCTGCTTCATCCGTCCGTGCAGCAGCGCGACCCGCAGTTCGGGGAAAATGTCCTGCGCGAGATGATCCGCCATCTCGGTTGCGGCACGCAGGTCCACCTTCTCCGACTCCTCCACGAGCGGGTAGATGACATACGCCTGTCGCCCCTCCTCCACCTGCTTGCGGATGAAGTCGTAGATCTCCTCCCGTCGAGACTCGGGCTTTGCCACGGTCTTGATCGGGAATCTGCCGGGTGGCATCTCGCGCATGATCGAGACGTCGAGGTCGCCGTAGGTCGTCAGCGCCAGGGTCCGCGGGATCGGTGTAGCGGTCATGACGAGGACGTCCGGATGCTGCCCCTTTGCCCTCAGCGTCGCGCGTTGCAACACGCCGAAGCGATGCTGCTCATCGATCACGACGAGACCCAGTTCGCGGAAGCCGACAGGGTCCTCGACCAGCGCATGCGTGCCGACCACCATGTGGAGCGAGCCCCCGGCAAGCTCCGCCTGCATCTCGCGCCGCTTCTTCGCCGGCGTCGAACCGGTGAGAATGGCGATGCGAAACCTCGACGCCTCGAGCAGGCAGCGAATGTTGATGAAGTGCTGCTCGGCGAGGATTTCGGTCGGGGCCATGAAGGCCACCTGGAAACCGTTCTCCATCGCGACCACCGCGGCCATCAACGCCACGATCGTCTTTCCGGAGCCGACGTCACCCTGCAGCAGCCGGTTCATCGGCTGCGGCCGTTCCATGTCCTTGACGATTTCGGCGATCACCTTCTTCTGGTCCCCGGTCAGTCTGAACGGCAGCACGCGCCGCGCCGCTTCGCGCACCGGGTCGGTGATCACCACCGAGCGGGGTTTGCGGTCCGCTTCCGCCGCCCGCTTCCGCAACACCAGGCCCAGCTGAAAGAGAAAGAACTCTTCGAAGATCAGCCGCCGCTGCGCCTCGGAGCGGAATGCATTGAGCGACGCGACCGGCGTACCTTCCGGCGGAAAGTGGACGTCGTGGATCGCGGTGCGACGCTCGATCAGCTGCTGGCGGGCGAGAACGTCCGCCGGCAGTGGATCCGGCAGCGCCGCCGGCAACTGTGCCAGCGCCTGGTGCACCAGCGTCCGCTGCATCTTGGTCGTGAGCTGCCCGGTCTTCTCATAGACCGGGACGATGCGTCCGGTGTGCAGCGTCTCCTCGGCCGGCGCCGCGGCCTCGTCCGCCTCCTCGCCTTTGACGATCTCGTATTGCGGACTCTGCAGCTGCAGACCGTGCGGCGTCAGCTCCAGCCTGCCAAAGAGGATGACGCGTTGATGCGGGTGGAAGA